>JAYNIC010000205.1:0-2377 GCA_038108715.1 Candidatus Nanopelagicales bacterium
CCTCAGCGGTGTTCTTGACCTCGATCTCCTCGCGAGCCTTCTTGTCGGCCTCTGCGTTGGCCTCTGCCTCGCGCATCATGCGGTCGATCTCCTCCTTGGGCAGCGCGCTGCCCCCGGAGATGGTCATCGACTGCTCCTTGCCCGTCGCCATGTCCTTGGCCGACACGTGCACGATGCCGTTGGCGTCGATGTCAAAGGTGACCTCGACCTGCGGAATTCCCCGCGGTGCCGGCGGCAGACCGGTCAACTCAAAGGTGCCTAGGCGCTTGTTGTACGCCGCCATCTCGCGCTCACCCTGGTAGACCTGAATGAGAACGCTCGGCTGGTTGTCGTCGGCCGTCGTGAAAATCTCACTGCGCTTGGTCGGAATCGTCGTGTTGCGCTCGATCAGCTTGGTCATCACGCCACCCTTGGTCTCGATACCAAGGGACAGCGGGGTGACGTCGAGCAGCAGCACATCCTTGACCTCGCCCTTGAGGACACCGGCCTGCAGCGCCGCACCGATGGCAACAACCTCATCGGGGTTGACGCCCTTGTTGGCGTCCTTGCCTGTCTCGGCCTTGACCAGATCGGCCACTGCCGGCATGCGGGTCGAGCCACCGACGAGCACCACCTGGTCGATGTCGCTCAGGCTGATGCCCGCATCCTTGATGACGGCCTGCACGGGCGCCTTGGTGCGCTCCAACAGGTCGGCGGTCATCTGCTCGAACTGCGCCCGGGAGAGTGTCTCCTCCAAGTGCAGCGGTCCCTCGGCGCTCGCGGTGATGTACGGCAGGTTGATAGAGGTCTGCATCGAGCTAGACAGTTCGATCTTCGCCTTCTCCGCAGCCTCACGCAGACGCTGCATGGCCATCTTGTCCTTGGACAGGTCGACGCCGTGGGCGTTCTTGAAGCTGGTGACCATCCAGTCGACGATCTTGTTGTCCCAGTCGTCGCCACCGAGGTTGTTGTCACCGCTGGTGGCCTTGACCTCGACGACACCGTCGCCGATCTCGAGCAGGGACACGTCGAACGTGCCACCACCGAGGTCGAACACCAGGATCGTCTGCTCCTTCTCGCCCTTGTCGAGGCCGTAGGCCAGGGCTGCCGAGGTGGGCTCGTTGATGATGCGCAGGACGTTCAGGCCCGCGATCTCTCCGGCCTCCTTGGTGGCCTGGCGCTGAGCATCGCTGAAGTACGCCGGCACAGTGATGACCGCGTCGGTGACCGTGTCACCGAGGTAAGCCTCAGCATCGCGCTTGAGCTTGCCCAGCACGCGCGCGCTGATCTCCTGCGGGGTGTAGGACTTGCCATCGATATCGATAGTCCAATTGGTGCCCATGTGCCGCTTGACCGAACGGATCGTGCGATCAACGTTGGTCACCGCCTGACGCTTGGCCACCTCTCCGACGAGCACCTCGCCGTTCTTCGCAAAGGCCACCACGGACGGGGTCGTCCGGGCGCCCTCGGCATTGGTGATGACGACGGGGTCGCCGCCCTCAAGGACCGAGACAACCGAGTTGGTCGTGCCCAGGTCGATTCCCACTGCTCGGGACATGGATTCCTTCTTTCTTCCGGCGTCTGCCGGCCTTCTTCCGGCGTCTGCCGGGTCTGCCTGATCTGGCCTGATGGCCGTGGCCTGATGGCCGTTGTTTGTGGTGCCCGCTCACGGCGGGACATGGTTCAAGTATGCCGACTCAGGTTAATTGAGTCAAATCGACTCAATTAACCTCCCACCCACGACTCAATCCCCCAGTGCCGTTTCTCCCGCTTAGCGGGAGAAACGGTCGATAGGAGCGGCGTGGGGGCTCTCGTCGACCATTTCTCCCACCGGCTGCCACTGACTTCGGCGGCCCATCTCCACCCAGCCCGCCACCAGCCCGCCGGTGCCACTGACCTTCTGCGGCCAAACCACATTCTTTGTCGTCCAGGAGGTTGTTTAGCGGCGGAAAGCCCCCGCTGGGGTGTCGAAGGTTCCCCTGATCGCGTCGCACGCCGTGCGCCCACGGGAAATGAAGACCTCCGGTAGTAGCCTGCGGGCCATGGAGCCTCTTGCCCTCGTCCGCATCCTCCTCGGCACCGCGATTCTCGTGGTCGCCGGAGTCTTGGCGATCCGACGAATCGTGTTCCTCAACGGCTATATCCGGTCCGGCCAGCCGGCGGTCGGGCGGACCAGCCACGTGGGCAAGCGCGCCGAACTCGAGGGCACGCAGGTCCTCGGCCAGCGCAAACTGCTGCAGTGGGCGGTCCCCGGCACCGCACACGTCTTTGCGTTTTGGGGATTCCTCGTCCTCGGCATCACGGTGGTGGAAGCCCTCGGCGAGATCTACATCGAGAACTTCTGGTTCCCGATCATCGGCACCTGGCCGATCATCCTTTTCCTCGAAGACCTCTTCGT
>JAYNIC010000205.1:2387-4291 GCA_038108715.1 Candidatus Nanopelagicales bacterium
TCGTGGGCATCGTGATCTTCGCGATCATCCGACTGCTCAACAACCCGGCCAAGGAAGGCCGCACCTCCCGCTTCTTCGGCTCGCACACCGGCGCCGCGTGGATCGTCCTGCTCATGATCTTCAACGTCCTCTGGACGCTGGAGCTCTACCGCGGGGCCAAGATCGCTCTGGCGAATGAAGAGGGAATCTCATACCCGGGCGCCTTCTTCTCCAACTGGGTCGCCTCGCTCCTTGCTCCGCTCGGCACCAGCACGCTGGAAATCCTGGAGTTCCTCGGCGTCCTTCTGCACATCGGCGTCATCCTCGGCTTCTTACTCATCGTGCTGCACTCCAAGCATCTGCATATCGGCATGGCACCCATCAACGTGGCTTTCTCGCGCCTGCCCAACGGGCTTGGCCCACTCCTGCCGATGTACTCCGGTGGCAAGCCGATCGATTTCGAAGACCCCGCCGACGACGCGACCTTCGGCGTCGGCCGCACCGAGGACTTCACCTGGAAGGACAACCTCGACTTCGCCACCTGCACCGAGTGCGGCCGCTGCCAGTCGCAGTGCCCAGCCTGGAACACCGGCAAGCCGCTCAGCCCCAAGCTCATGATCATGGACCTGCGTGAGGCCTCCTTCGCCAAGGCTCCGTACGTCATGGCCACCCAGAAGGCCAACGACGGCAAGAACCCTGGCCTTGGCGAAGTGGACGACGCCGTCCTGGAGAAGATGCCCGAGGCGGTCAAGGCGGCGGTGGAGCGCCCGCTGATCGGCTCACGCGATGGGCTGCCGAACAAGGACACCGACGGCTACGACGCGGCTGGTCACCGCGACCACGACGGTCCCGTCATCGACGAGGATGCCCTGTGGTCCTGCACAACCTGTGGTGCCTGCGTCTACCAGTGCCCCGTCGACATCGAGCACATCGACCACTTCATGGACATGCGTCGCTACCAGGTGATGATCGACACATCGTTCCCCGCCGAACTCAACGGCATGTTCAAGAACGTCGAATCCAAGGGCAACCCCTGGGGCATGAATGCCTCCCAGCGCAATGCCTGGATCGAAGAGGTCGATTTCGACGTCCGCGTCTTCGGCATGGATGGCGAAGAAACCATTCCGGACGTCGTGGACTACCTCTTCTGGGTCGGTTGCGCCGGCGCCTACGAGGACCGCGCGAAAGCCACCACCAAGGCCGTCGCCGAGTTGCTCACCATCGCGGGCGTCAACTTCATGGTGTTGGGCGAGGGTGAGACCTGTACCGGTGACCCGGCTCGCCGGGCCGGCAATGAGTTCCTCTACCAAATGCAGGGCATGCAGAACGTCGAGATGCTCAACGAGATCAAGGCGAAGAAGATCGTCGTCACCTGCCCGCACTGCATGAACACCATCGGCCGCGAGTACCCGCAGATCGGCGGCAACTACGAGGTCGTCCACCACTCGCAGTTGCTCGCAACTCTGGTCAAGGAAGGTCGCCTCACCCCGGTGAACGCGCCCGAGGCGGGCATCAAGGAGGTTGTGACCTACCACGATCCGTGCTACCTCGGCCGCCACAACAACGTCTACACACCGCCGCGCGAGCTCATCGAGTCCGTCCCCGGCGTACAACTTGTCGAGATGGAAAAGCACGGGCCTACGTCGTTCTGCTGCGGTGCCGGCGGTGCTCGGATGTGGATGGAAGAAAAGCTCGGCACCCGTGTCAATGACACACGCGCTGAGATGGCCATCGCTACCGGGGCTGCCAAGGTCGCCGTCGCCTGCCCGTTCTGCAGCGTCATGCTCAACGACGCCGTCACGAGCAAGCAGCAGGCGGGCCAGGCCGAGGGATTCCAGGTCGTCGACCTGGCGAGCATGCTCCTCGCCGCCGCCAAGCCGAAGGCCTAACTTCACGCGGGCTTGCTTGCTCGAGCGCAGCCGAGC
>JAYNIC010000206.1:0-4289 GCA_038108715.1 Candidatus Nanopelagicales bacterium
GATCGGCTAAAACGCCACTCCGGTGACGGACCCTTTGACGACGGGCCGGGACCACATCTAGGGGTCCCGGCCCGTCGTGGCCTAGAACAGGTGGCGCTCCTAGTCGATTTCGACCCCGACGGCCTCCATGAGGCGGGTACGGCGCACACCCATAGCCGGGCGAGCGACTCCCTCGGAGACGTGCTCGTCGTGGTTGAAGGTCGCACCAACAACGATCCCCTCCCCCATGCCATACAGCAGAGGCAGGGCGCCGGCGACGACACGACCGGTGGTGTTGATGGAAGTCAGGCCCGGCTCGATCGCTTCGGCATCCTTTTGGATCTGCCACACCAGGTCCGCGGATTCCTCCAGATCAGCAGCCACCTTCTTCAACTGCGTGCCCACGATGAACAGGTAGATCGCAAGGCCCGCGATGAGCAGGACAACATCAATGACAGACCACAACGCGAGTGAACTCATGAGCGCACCTTGTCCAATACTCGTCCGAGGAACAGATGGTGTTCCAGACCCTCATTCAGGACGGCTTCCACGCCTCCAGCCGTCGTCGTGATCAGTGCCGTGTCCGCCGTGTTGGCCTTCGCGGCGATGAGCGTGGCCTTGATCGCGGCCACGCGCCGACGGATCCGCGCTACGAAGATCACCAGCAGGGTCAGCAACGCTGCCACCGCGACGACGACCACCAAGCCCAGAATGTTTGCCATGGTCCACAGTTGTTCAACCTGAGCGTCCATGTCAGCCTCCCAGCCGCTCGCGTCCGCGCTTCAGACCGGCGATAACCGCCAGTGCCGAGGCGATGGTCTCGTTCAGGCCGGCAAGACCAGCGGTGTTGCGCTCCGCTGCCTCCAGGCCGGTGAGGATGCTGCCCGCCTGGTTTCCAATCTTCCAGGCGAGCGCAAGGATGGGCACGACGAGCGCCACGACGACGAGCACGACGACGAGGCCGATGATGTACCCAATCAGCCAACCTTCATGTCCGGTGAAGTCCACGTGCCCTCCTAGATCGTTTCCGCGAAGTCGCGCACAGGTGCCAGGCTCGCATTGACCGAGCTCACCACCGGTTGGACAGTTGACGTTTTCTCCACGATGACCTGCACGCCGCCGTCGAGGGCGCCGAGGGTCTTTGAGGTGGCGTACAGATGCCCGATGACTCGAGCGAGTCCGAGGGCTGCCGCGCCGATGATGAGCGCGCCGACCACGAGGGTGACTATTGCTTCTGCAGGCATGTCCGACCCCTAACCCAGTAGCTTCGAGACGGGTCCGGCGTACCGCACCGCACCGTTGGCGACTTCCTTGATGACGTCATCAGTGGTGGCCAGCAGATCGGGCGTTGAGTTCAACTCACCGATAAGGGCCACCCCTCCCGCGAGAGTGTCATCCGCGGCCCCACGAATACGCTCGAGAGCGCCGAGCACCATATTGAGCAGGGCGACGAGCACCGGTACGACGACGATGATGAGGATGATGTTTCCCCACATCCACAGACTCATGTGCGTTACCTCCTGATCAACGGCTCGGGGCCGCGGTGTAGGGAAGGAAGAACCTGGCGAAGACACGCTTGGCGGCGCGGAAGAACGCCGTGATGCCGATCGCGATTCCGCTGGCCGACTTCGGAGCGTCGATGGCCATGGGATCGCGACCATCAGCGATGGCCGCAAGCCGGAGCTTCATCGATCCGGCGGTCTGATCAACAAGGACCCCGGTCACATCGGCGACAAGGCCTCTGCCGTACTGGGCGGCAGCACCGGAGATTTGCAGGTCCATCCCGATATTCACCCGAGTGTTCCCGCCGAGCGGTTGCAGGCCGATGGTCAACTGGGTCTCGGCGTTGCCTCGCCCCTTCTTGTCGGCACCGGCGCCGTCGAGGACAAGCACCTTCTTGGCGTCATCCTTGCTGGCGACCTTCACCTGGCCCGCGAACTCGAGCTTGACCGGTCCGGCGGAGATGATGACGTCGCCGTGATACTCGTCGTCACCCACCTGGTTGGTCAGATCGGCGCCCGGGATGCAGGCCGCGACGAGCGGCAGGTTCCCCAGGAAGTCCCAGACCTGATCGACCGGTTGTGGGACGTCGAATGACTGATTGAGCTTCATCGTCACTCTCCCTTCACCGGCGGCATGCCGGAAACGTCTTGCCCCGTCTGGAGCGCTTCGTACACGCGGTTCGGCATGAGCGGCATGTCGACGTTGCGCACACCCGTGTGCTCGATCGCGTTCATGACGGCGTTGACGAAGGCCGCCGGGCCGCCGACGGTGGCACACTCACCGATGCCCTTGGCGCCGATGGGGTGATGCGGACAGGGAGTGACGACCTCATGAAGTTCGAATCCAGGGGTCTCCCAAGCCGTGGGTAGCAGGTAGTCCATGTAGTTCGATCCGATGCAGTTGCCCTCCTCGTCGAAGGTGATGTACTGCATGCTCGCCATGGCGTACGCCTCGGTGAGGCCACCCATGATCTGACCTTCCACGATCATCGGATTGATACGAACGCCGCAGTCATCGACGGCCACGAACTTCAGCACATCCCAAACGCCGGTCTGCGGGTCAACCTCGACCTTGCAGACGTAGGCAGCGAAGGGCCACGTGAGATTGGGCGGGTCGTAGTAGGCGACGTTCTCCAGGCCAGGCTCCAGCCCATCGGGCACATTGCTGTACGCAGCGAGGGCGCAGTCCTGGATCGTTACTCCGCGCTCTTCATTGCCGCGCACGTAGAACCGCCCGAGTTCCCACTCGATGTCCTCCTCGGACACCTCCAGCAGATGGGCCGCGATCTTGCGCGCCTTCGCGCGGATCTTGCGGGCCACCATGGCAACAGCGGCACCGGCGACGGGCGTGGAGCGCGAGGCATAGGTACCCATGCCGAAGGGGGCGGTGTCGGTGTCTCCCTCCTCGACCACGATGTCATCGGCGGGGATGCCGAGTTCGTGGGCGACGATCTGCGCCCACGTTGTCTCGTGCCCCTGCCCCTGAGTCTTGGCCCCGGTGCGCAGAATGGCCTTGCCGGTCATGTGGACCCGCAGCTCGGCGGAGTCGAACATCTTGATACCCAGGATGTCGTACTCCCGGCTGTTGCCGGCCCCCAGCGGCTCGGTCATCGTCGAAATCCCGATGCCGAGGAGTTTTCCGCGCTTGCGCGCCTCCTCCTGCTCCTCCTTGAAGGTGCTGTAGCCGATTGCATCGAGTGCCACATCCAGGCACTTGCCGTACTGCCCCGAGTCGGTCAGGAAACCGAACGCCGTTCGGTACGGGAACATGTCGTCCTTGACAAGATTCACTCGACGGAACTCGGCTTGATCCATGCCCAGATCGTTTGCGGCGGAGTGGATCATGCGCTCTTGGAAGAACATCGCTTCGGTCACCCGGAATGAGCACCGGTAGGCGACTCCCCCTGGCGCCTTGTTCGTGTAGAAGCCCTCACTCGTCAGGTGAGCCGCCGGCACGTCGTATGCCGCAAAGGTCGAGTGCATCAGGCCGATCTTGAACTTCGTCGGTTGCGCATCGGAGAAGAAGGCACCGTGATCGGAGATGGTGTGCATCCGCATACCGAGGATCTTGCCGTCGTTGCGCAGGGCGAGTTGACCCTGGAGATAGACGTCACGGCCGAATCCGGTCGAGATGAGGTTGCCGGACTTGTCCTCAATCCATTTGACGGGTCGCTCCGTGAGGATCGAGGCCAGGATCGAAATGACATATCCGGGGTAGACCGGCACCTTGTTGCCAAAGCCACCACCGAGGTCCGGGGAGATGATCCGGATCATGTGTTCGGGGAGCTCTGCCACGAGGGAGACGGCCGCGCGAATGATATGTGGCGCCTGCGTCGTCATGTACACGGTGAGCTTGCCCGTGGCCCGGTCGTAATCGGCGATCGAGCCACACGGCTCCAGGGGCGAGGGGTGCGACCGCGGATAGTGCAGGTCAACCGTGGAGATGACATCGGCCTCGGCGAACGCCCGATCCGTCGCTTCCTTGTCGCCGATCTCCCAGTCGAAGACCTTGTTGGTGGTCTGGTTTTCCTTGTCATCGCGAATCAGCGGCGCATTCGGCTCTTGGGCCTGGAAGGGATTCACGATCGGCGGCAGTTGTTCGTACTCGACGACGATTCGGCTGCAGGCATCCTTGGCGATGTAGGGGTCGTCTGCGATGACCGCGGCCACTTCCTGGCCCTGGAAGCGGACCTTGTCGGTCGCGAGCACCGCTTGGGTGTCGTAGGAGAGCGTCGGCATCCAGGCGAGGTTGCGGGCCGCCATGGTCTCGCCGGTGAGCACGAGACGGACGCCGGGTACCTCCCAGGC
>JAYNIC010000207.1:0-1507 GCA_038108715.1 Candidatus Nanopelagicales bacterium
GCCACAATCTCCTCGCAGGATGCCGAGGTTGGCTCACTGATCGCCGACGCATTCGACAAGGTTGGCAAGGATGGCGTGATCAGCGTCGAGGAATCCTCCGTGGCCGAGATGGGCCTTGAGTTCACCGAGGGTATGCAGTTCGACAAGGGCTACATTTCGCCGTACTTCGTGACCGACTCCGAGCGGATGGAAGCGGTACTGGAGGACCCGAACATCCTGCTCGTCCAGGGCAAGGTTTCGGCGGTCAACGAACTTCTGCCCGTGTTGGAGAAGGTGGCCCAGACCGGCAAGCCGCTGCTCATCATTGCCGAAGATGTCGACGGTGAGGCCCTGTCCACCCTCGTCGTGAACCGCATTCGCGGCACCTTCTCGTCCTGCGCCGTCAAGGCGCCCGCGTTTGGTGATCGGCGCAAGGCGATCCTCCAGGACATCGCCATCCTCACCGGTGCCCAGGTGGTGGCGCCCGAGGTGGGTCTGAAGTTGGATCAGGTGGGACTCGAGGTCCTCGGGCACGCGCGCCGCGTCGTCGTCACCAAGGACGACACCACCATCGTCGACGGTGGCGGAGACAAGCAGGCCGTCGCCGACCGCATCACCCAGTTGCGCCAGGAGATCGAGCGCACTGACTCGGATTGGGATCGCGAGAAGTTGCAGGAGCGGCTCGCCAAGCTCTCCGGGGGTGTCGTCGTCATCAAGGTCGGCGCACACACCGAGGTGGAACTGAAGGAGAAGAAGCACCGCGTCGAAGACGCCGTGTCGGCGACACGCGCAGCCATCGAGGAGGGCATCGTCGCCGGTGGCGGCGCGGCCCTCGTTCAAGCATCCAAGTCCCTGGCTGGAGATCTTGACCGCTCCGGCGATGAGGCGACTGGCATTTCGATCGTCGCCAAGGCATCGGTCGAGCCCCTCCGCTGGATCGCGGAGAACGCTGGCGACCAGGGCTACGTTGTGGTGAGCAAGGTCCGCGACCTGCCGGCCGGCGAAGGACTGAACGCCGCGACCGGTACCTACGAGAACCTCATCTCGGCCGGAGTCATTGACCCGGTGAAGGTGACGAAGTCAGCGCTGTCCAATGCGTCGTCGATCGCTGGCATGCTGCTCACTACCGACGTGCTCGTCGTGGACAAGCCGGAGGATGAGGACGAGGCCGAGCACGGGCATGGCCACTCCCACCACGGTCACAGTCACTAACGCGCCACCACGCACCAGCGGGCGACAACTCAAAGCCGCACATCAAAAGGCCCCACCCGGATCACGGGTGGGGCCTTTTGCGTTCGGAGTCGACTAGACGGCTTGGGCGAAGCGACGAAGGTCGCGGACGGCTTCGCGCTCGTCCTCGGTCATGCCACCCCAGACGCCGTAGGGCTCGCGGACGGCGAGGGCGTGGGCGGCGCACTGTGCGATGACGGGGCAGGTGGCACAAACCGCCTTGGCGGCCCGCTCCCGCGCCTCGCGTGCCGCACCTCGCTCGCCCTCGGGATGGAAGAAGGTGTCGGGATCCTCGCCG
>JAYNIC010000207.1:1517-2909 GCA_038108715.1 Candidatus Nanopelagicales bacterium
CGTGTCGGCATTGGGTCCGGGGAGCCGGGAGATGTCCGCCATGGTGTCCTCCTACGTTTGGTGTCTCGACCATAGTAATCGCGCCATAGGTTGGTCAAGACCTCTAGATGAACAATTTATGAATCGTTTTGATAGGCGGTCAAGGCGGAGACCTCGGGCCCAGGGGGCGGAGCCGAGCCGGCCGGCATGGGGGTGAGCCGGGCCGCTCAAGATGCGGTCTGCTGATCAGCGAGAACAATGACGGCATGAGTTCCGGCCCCGAACCCAGCGGCGCACTCCCTGCGCCTGGCCTCACGGTGGCCGCAGTAGCGCGCCGCCTGGGGGTGGCTCCGGCGACTCTGCGCACCTGGGACCGTCGATATGGCATGGGCCCGAGCCAGCATGCGGCTGGTTCGCACCGCCGCTACTCGCCCGACGACGTCGCTCGCCTCGAGCATGTGCGCCGCCTCATGCTGGCCGGCGTACCGCTGGCCGAAGCGGCGCGGGCAGTAGCGACGTCAGCTCCAGGCGGGGTAGGCCCGCTCGAGGATGCCGGTGACGTCGAGGAGATCACGGGCACGGCACCCATCCGACCCGGTGGCGGTGGCGTGGTGGCGATTCCGGGCGGAACTCCGAATGCGCGCGGCTTGGCCCGCGCGGCTCTGGCGCTCGACGGTCGCGGCTGCCGAGAAATCGTGGCGCAGACCCTCGACCGACGCGGTGTCGTCTGGACATGGGATCACCTGCTGGTGCCCGTTCTGGTTGGTGTTGGTCAAAAGTGGGAACAGTCCAACAAGGGCATCGACGTCGAGCATGTCCTGTCGGAAACCATCGCTTCGGAATTCAGCGACAGGGTCTCAAGTGCGCCGGTTTCCTCACCAGCCTCGGTGCTGTTGTGTGCCGCGCCGAACGAGCTCCACGTCCTGCCGCTTTGGGCGATCGCGGCTGGCCTTGCCGAGCGGCATGTCTCCGTGCGGATGCTGGGTGCGCGCGTGCCCGTGGATGCACTGGCGTCGGCTGTGCGACGCCTGGGTCCGGCCGGCGTTCTCATCTGGTCGCAACTGCCGGAGACCGGTGATCCCACCATCTTCGACGCACTCCCGGAGGTGCGACCCGAGCCGCAAATCCTGCTGGCGGGACCAGGGTGGTGGCCCGGCGATCGTGGTCGAGCACGTCGTGTCGAGGATCTCACCGAGGCGATCACGGCACTGGCTCGTGCGGCGGGGGCGTAGATCCCGACAGAATGTCCCGGTGGGTCCGTGGGATGAAGCGATCGAATGCGGGGCGCGGGGCCAGTACGCCAGGGCGCGGCGGTTCCTTGATCTGATCGGCGAAAACGATCGCCACTACTCGCTTGCGCTGTCGACCCGCGGCAGCCATGCACGACAGGTGGGAGCCTCGGGTACCGCCTGG
>JAYNIC010000207.1:2919-4104 GCA_038108715.1 Candidatus Nanopelagicales bacterium
CGCTCGAGGTTGCCACGGATACCGAATCCATCGTCGATGCCGTCGTCGGACTGGCCGCCGATGAGGTGGTCAACGGTGATGTGTCCTCGGCACGCCGCCATCTGGCCCAGGCGTGTGCAGCGCTGGGACGCGAGGGGGCAGTGTCGGATCTGTGGCGGTCGCTCACACGCTTGCATTGGGTGAGCGCCGAGGCCGCACTGCTGGCCGGGGAACGTGAGACGGCGCTCGAGGAGGCCCGAGCGGCGCGCCGATCCTGCGCCGGTCGCTCCACGCGGCACGAGACCAAGTCCCTGATCATTTCGATGGCCGCGGGCGACGAGTTCGCGCGGAGTCAGGCAGACGCGGTGTTCGACGTGTTGGTGGGTCAGGGATGGACGTCGCTGCAGTGGCCGTTCGCTCTGGTCCTCGATGACGCGCGCATCGAGAGGGAGGCCGACGATCCCTTCACGCGGGATCTCCGGGCGCGGACATGGCGGGCCGCGCAGAGAGCGATCGACGCCATCGCCGCGGATCTGCCGCCTGATCTTGCGGATTCGTGGCGGGACCATCCGGGGGTGCGGCGCATCCGGGGCGGCCCGGTAGCCTGACGTCATGGCCGGATCCACCTCTTCGATCCCCGAGCCGTTCGCCTACCTCGGGCTCACCTTCGACGACGTCCTGCTGCTCCCTGCGGAGTCCGACGTTGTGCCCAGCGAGGTCGACACCAGCAGTCGGCTCTCCCGCAACATCGACGTACGCATGCCGCTGCTATCCAGCGCGATGGACACGGTGACCGAAGGGCGCATGGCGATCGCGATGGCCAGGCAAGGCGGCGTGGGCATCCTGCACCGCAACCTGTCCATCGAGGATCAGGCGGGCCAGGTGGACATGGTCAAGCGATCAGAAGCGGGCATGGTCGGCAACCCCATCACCTGCGGCCCGGCAGACTCGCTGGCCGATGTTGACGGCATGTGCGCTCGTTACCGCATCAGCGGGGTTCCGGTCGTCGATGAGGCTGGGATCCTGCTCGGCATCGTGACCAATCGCGATATGCGCTTCGAAGAGAACATGTCCCGCCCCGTCCACGAGGTCATGACGCCGATGCCGCTGGTGACGGCGCCGGTCGGCGTCGATCCCGAGGACGCGCTGCGGCTGCTCGCTCAGCACAAGGTGGAGAAGTTGCCGCTCGTCCATCCTGATGGACGC
>JAYNIC010000208.1:0-258 GCA_038108715.1 Candidatus Nanopelagicales bacterium
CGGTGGTCCCGGGCAGGGCCTGGGCCAGCAGATCCACGTCGGTTTCGTCCAACACGGCGATCACCGGATAGCCGCCGGTGACGGGGTGGTCCGGTCCGAGGATGACCGGCTGACCGCTGGGCGGCACCTGGATGGCGCCCTTCACCATTCCTTCCGGGGGCAACTCGCGGCCCTGCGCGGCCGGTACTCGATCCAGGGTCGGGCCGTCCAAGCGAACACCGATTCGATCGCTGCGGGGCGACACGGTGAACACCGATT
>JAYNIC010000208.1:346-4060 GCA_038108715.1 Candidatus Nanopelagicales bacterium
GCGTTTGCCACCCGGGGAGACCAAACCAGTCTGACCGCGGTCCCCGAGTGACGGGCAGCACCAACTCACTTGGTACGCCGACCATCGGTACGTGGTCGACAACCATCGCGCCCGATGGCTCGCCGAGCAGGATGATGTCGCCGGGCACCAGCGGGTCGGGACCCACGCCGGCAAGGGTGTCGGTTGCGCACGACCCGAGGATCGTGGTGCTGCGGATCCCTCCGCGCAGCGCCAGGGTGGTGCGCAGTCCCGTCGCAGGCATGAGTACGTCAAGGACCTGCCCTTCCAGAACGGTCACTGGCGCGCCCGCGCTGGTCGTGACCGAGTCGACCAGCAGTCTGGGCCCTGCGCCGACTGCGGCGAGGACGGTTGTGTGCAAGGCACGCATCGAGAGTCCGCCTCCGACGACCTCAAGGCCGGGCAAGGATTCGGCATTGCCCACGAGCCGGTTAGCCAATCGAAGTGCCGACTGATCGAACGCGCCCGATGGACCCACAGCGATGTCGCCGTACCCTGGGCGACCGAGGTCTTGAATCAGCGTCAGAGGGCCGTTCTTGATGATCTGCCACGCGGGCGCCCCTTCGCTGTGACCACGAGTCTCCGCGGCTGCTGTCGTCGCAAGGGTGTCAACAGGATCGAATCGCACCCGTATGCCGGGGGAAAGAAGTGCCGCGGGTTCGCGATGCGGGTCGAACATCGTCAGGTTGGTGCGACCGATCAAGCGCCATCCGCCGGGACTCTCGGTGGGGTAGACCGCGGTGTATCCCGCGGCGAGTGCTACCGAGCCGGCCGGAACACGCGGCCGCGGTGAGGCGAGTCGCGGGACGTGAAGGCGTTCGGGGACACCGGAGAGATACCCAAAGCCCGGGGCAAAGCCGCAGAAGTCGACGGTGTACTCAGCCGCTGCATGCAGGGCGATGAGCTCCTCCGGTGCCATCCCGCTCTCTTCGGCGACCTCTGGCAGGTCGGCGCCGCCGTAGAGCACGGGAATGGTCACCACCTGCTGCTCAACCGGACCTGACGCGGCTTGCGGAGGGAGGGCCGCTAGAGCGGGCATATCGACGTTCAGGGGCGAGTCGAAGCGGACGAGCACGGTGGTCGCGGCGGGCACGAGATCGATGACCCCTGGCAGGTGCCCGCGCTCGACGCTGGCCGCGATGGCACGGGCCACGCCCAACGGGTCCGCCGTTTCGATCAGGACAGCGCGCGCGCCCATGGGATGCACGACGGAGGTCATGTCACTCCCGCGAAGGGGGCGAGACGCACGCTCGCCGACTCCAGGGCCGCGCGAGTCGCCTGCGCGAGATCGACGGCGCCCGGAGTATCCCAGTGCAGGGAGAGGCTCGCCGCGTCGATCTCGATCAACTCCCCGTTGATGGTGCGCATGGAACCGGAAGTCGCCCAATCGACCACGCGCGCCACGACTTCCGCCGGATCGTGTACGACGGCCGCCGGGTGCTCGCGCGGGACCAGATGCCCTGAGGTCTCGTACGCGCGGTCGGCAAAGACCTCGGCAAACGCCGGCACCCCCATCGCGACGGCTGCGTTCCGCAAGTGTCCGTGCGGGAAGGTGAGGACCGGGAGGTCGTAGGAGTGCGCGACGGCGGCCACGATGCCGGCGACTTCGGGGTCCCGTGCAGCTGCGTGATAGAGCGCCCCGTGCGGTTTCAGATAGCTCACCCGGGTACCCGCCGCCGACGCGGCGGTCGCGAGATCCGTCACCTGCTGCATGAGTTGCTCGCCCAGCAGTGCTGCGTCGACGTCCAATCGACGACGTCCGAAGCCGGCACGGTCGACATATGACACCTGCGCTCCGATGGAGACTGAGGACGACGCCGCTTCGGCGCAGACCCGTCGCATGGAGGCCGCGTCCCCCGCGTGCCCCCCGCACGCGACGTTGGCGCTCGTGACCACTGACAGCAGTTCGCGGTCGAGTGTGACGCCCTCGACTCCCGGGATCTCGCCGAGGTCGGCATTCAGGTCGACGACGCGCATGACGGGGACGGTACTCCGACCGCTAGCCTCCCGCCGTGACCATGACCGTCCGACAGCGCCAGGGGCTCGTGCTTGCGCTCGGGGCCGTCGTTGCCTTCTCGTTCTCGCTGCCGTGGACGGTCTGGGCGCTGGAGTCCTTTGCCCCCGTACTCACCGCCACGGGCCGCGCGGCGATCGCGGGGGTCATCGCCCTCGTCATTGTCATCGTCCGTCGTGTGCCCCGCCCGACGCGCGCGCAGGTGCGTCCGCTGCTCTACACCATGGTGGGCGCGGTCTTCGGGTGGCCGATCTTGATCGCCCTCGCCCTCGAGCGCACGACCTCTGCTCACGCTGCGGTGATTGCCGCAGTCATGCCGCTCGTCACCGCGGTCATCGCCGTGCTGCGGACCCACGAGCATGTGGCAACGCAGTTCTGGATTGCCGCCGCCTGCGGGACCGGTGCTCTGTTCGTCTTCGCCCTCCTCCGCGGCGGTGCGGAGGGCGGTGACTTTGTCGCCGACATCCTCATCGCTGGGGCTGTCATTGCTTCGTCCTGGTGCTACGTCGAGGGCGCCACCCTCACCAAACAGTTGCCGGGATGGCAGGTCATCTCGTGGGTTGTCGTGCTCGCCTTGACAATCACCCTCCCCGCATCGCTCATCATCGCGGGACTGGGTGGCATCTCCCAACCGGTGACGTCGCAGGCGTGGATCGGATTGATTCTCCTCGGCGTCGTGGCCATGTATTTCGCCTTCTTCGCCTGGTACCAGGGGCTCTCGATGGCCGGTGTCGCCCGCGGTGCTCAAATGCAGCAACTGCAGGCTCCGCTGACCCTGCTGTGGTCAGCACTCTTGCTCGGCGAGGTCATCACGTGGCCGATCATCATCGCGACGATGGCTGTCGTGGCGTCGGTGACCTGGGCGGTACGGGTCCGCACGCCGACGGTTGCGGCGCCAGAGGAGTAGTGGGGTCAGTCCGACCCGCAGACCTCGGCGTAAATGGACTCCGGCATGCCGGACTCCGCCTGCGGCGGTCGGCAGGCCGGTTCGATCGTCACCGCGGTCCAGGAGCCGTCTTGGGCGCGCAGGAGGACGACCGTGGGGAAGGTCGACCCCGAGGCCTCGAATTGAGCCTTCGCCGTCGCCCATCCACCCTCGCAGCGGAACCCGTCAAGTGAGACGAAGGTGGATCCGGGGTAGTTGGTGTCAAAGTCCTGTCGCACCGCTTCGGTGATGAGATCGGCGCTGCACTCGGCGCTGCCGCCGTCAGGGGCGGATGAGGTGGGTCCCGGCTCCGGCGAGCCGTTGGAGCAGCTGACGATCGCAAGCGTGAAGACAGCGCAGATTGTGCCCACCGCGAGTCGGGCGCGCTGCCTCATGCAGCGAGCCTAGGTGGCCTCGGCTAGCGTCCCACCATGAGCGACGCACCCCCAGAACATTCCCAGGATGTGCTCGATCGGCCGGTACGCCTGCTCGCCATGGGCGGCAGCACGCGACCTGAGTCGACGACCGAGCGGGCCTTGGCCATGGTCGCGCAGGCTGCCAGGACGGCCGGAGCCGACGTCGAGGTCATCTGCGGACGCGAACTCATGCTCCCGATCTACGACACCGAGACCAGCGATCGCGTCGATGGCGCGGTGCGATTGGTGAATGCCGTCCGTCGCGCTGATGGGCTGGTCATCGTCAGCCCCGGCTATCACGGGGCCATCAGCGGGCTGATCAAGAACGCCCTGGACTACTT
>JAYNIC010000209.1:0-3085 GCA_038108715.1 Candidatus Nanopelagicales bacterium
AGCGACGCCGAGACAGCGACATGTGTCCTCCTGCTGCCGAGGGTACGGCCATGGGGTGGGGGCTGCGGCGGATTGGCCGAACGTCTCGATGGCGGCCGACTGGTTTCGGGTCGGCGTACCGGACCTCGTAGGCTTGCCGATCGTGGCCATTCCAGATGTTGCCGAGGCGCTCGGCGACCTCGAGCAGACCCTCTCGGGGATCGAGAAGGTCCTTGATGTGCCGCGTCTGCGCGAGCGCGCCGCTGAGTTGGAGCAGGAGGCCTCCGCCCCTGATCTGTGGGACGACCAGGCCAACGCCCAGCGCGTGACGTCGCAACTATCCCTCGTCCAAGGCGACATCCGGCGGATCGAGGGTCTGCGTCGTCGCCTCGACGACCTCGTGGTGCTGGTGGAGTTGGCCGAGGCCGAGGATGATGCCGACTCCTGGACGGAGGCGGGCACCGAGTTGGCCGCGCTGGGCAAGGCCATTGGCGAGATGGAGGTGCGCACCCTCCTGTCCGGTGAGTACGACGCGCGTGAAGCCCTGGTGACGATCCGCTCCGAGGCCGGTGGCGTCGATGCTGCGGACTGGGCGGAGATGCTGCTGCGCCTGTACTCGCGCTACTGCGAGCGACATGGCTGGCCCATCGAGGTCTACGACACCTCGTACGCCGAAGAGGCCGGCATCAAGTCGGCGACCTTCGCCGTCAAGGCGCCCTACGCGTACGGCACGCTGTCGATCGAGCAGGGCACCCACCGGCTCGTGCGCATCTCGCCGTTCGACAACCAGGGTCGACGTCAGACGTCGTTCGCCGCGGTCGAGGTTGTCCCGGTCATGGAGGAGACCGACCACATCGACATCCCCGAGGACGAGATACGAGTCGATGTCTACCGGTCGAGCGGTCCGGGCGGGCAGGGCGTCAACACCACTGACTCGGCGGTGCGCATCACCCATCTGCCGACCGGGATCGTCGTCTCCTGCCAGAACGAGCGCTCCCAGTTGCAGAACCGCGCCACGGCGATGGCGGTCCTGCAGGCCAAGCTCCTGCAGAAGCAACGCGAGGAGGAACGGGCCAAGATCAACGCGTTGAAGGATGACTCCGCGGGATCGTGGGGCACACAGATGCGGTCCTACGTCCTGCACCCGTATCAGATGGTCAAGGATCTGCGCACCGAGTACGAGACAGGCAACACGGCTGCGGTGCTCGACGGCGAGATCGACGACTTCATCGAGGAAGGCATTCGCTGGCGCCGCCAGCGAGAGACCGCCTCCTAATCCGCGACATTCGGCCGCCGATTGCTCGGCGTGCCGGACCTGGGCCGCGGTAGGTTGACGGTATGGCTGAGTACTCCGTCGAACCTGAGAACCGCTCCTGGACGGCAACCAAGGTCGTCTCGATCATCGTGGCGATCCTCACGGGTGGCTACATGGCCCCCTGGGCTGTGGCCGCCGTGCGTGACGTGCCGCACTGGGCGGTCTTCTGGGTCAACCTGCTGCTGGGCTGGACCATCATCGGCTGGATCGTGGCCCTCGTGATGGCGCTGCGGGCCCAGCGGGTCGTCGTACGCCCCAATTAGGGAAGCCGGGCGCGTTCTTTCGGCAGATTGCCGGTCTAAGCCCCAGAAAGTGACCAAAGAACGCCCGCGAGCCCCCTGGGGCGCGGCGCCGAAAGCGGGATTTCCGGCTCGGACCCGTAAACTCCTGGGGTGATCCTGTTCGAGAACGTGGTGAAGCAGTACCCCACGCAAAACCGCCCTGCCCTGGACGACGTGTCCCTTGAGGTCGAAAAGGGCGAATTCGTCTTCCTCGTGGGCGCCTCCGGGTCGGGCAAGTCGACCTTCCTTCGGCTGGTACTCAAAGAGGAGTCCCCGAATTCCGGTCGCGTGTGGGTCGCCGGCAAGGACCTTGGCCGGCTCTCGAACTGGAAGATCCCCCAACTCCGTCGCCGCATCGGCACCGTCTTCCAGGACTTCCGCCTCCTGCCGAACAAGACCGTCTTCGACAACGTCGCCTTCACCCTCGAGGTCATCGGCAAATCCCGGGCCCAGGTCCAGCGCATCGTCCCGGAGGTCCTCGAACTCGTCGGGCTCGAGGGCAAGGAGCATCGGATGCCCGACGAACTCTCCGGTGGTGAGCAGCAGCGCGTGGCTATTGCCCGCGCGTTCGTCAACAAGCCGGCGATCCTCATCGCTGACGAGCCCACCGGCAACCTCGACCCCACCACCTCCGAGGGCATCATGAAGTTGCTCGAGCGGATCAACCGCACGGGCACCACGGTCGTGATGGCCACCCATGACGTCGCCATCGTCAACCAGATGCGCAAGCGCGTCATCGAGTTAGAGATGGGCCACCTCGTGCGCGACCAGTCGCGTGGCGTCTACGGATACTCGGAGTAGAGCGCGATGCAAACTCGATTCGTCTTCAGCGAGGTCGGCAACGGCCTACGCCGCAACCTGACCATGACGGTGGCCGTAATCATCACGGTCGGGGTCTCCCTTGCCCTCTTCGGTGTCTCGTTGCTCGTGCGCTCGCAGGTCGACACCATGAAGGACTTTTGGTACGACAAGGTCGAGGTCTCGATCTTCCTGTGCAACGACAACTCCGAGACCGCTTCATGTGCCGGTGGCAAGGTGACCGATGCGCAGAAGGAGCAGATCCAGGCCGACCTGGAGTCCTTGAAGCCGCTGGTCCAGGACATCTACTTTGAGACACAGCAGGAGGCGTTCGACCGCTTCATCGTCCAATACCGCAACTCGCCGATCATCGACAGCGTCACGGTCGAGGCATTGCCGGAGTCCTTCCGCGTCAAACTCTCCGATCCGACGCAGTACGACATCGTCGCTTCGGCCTTCGAGGGCCGACCCGGAGTCGAGCAGGTCAACGATCAGCGGCAGTTCCTAGAGAAGTTCTTCCAGCTCCTCGGTGGCCTCCAGGCGATCGCGCTGGTGATTGCTCTCGCCATGCTCGTGGTCACGGTCTTGCTCATCGTCAACACGATGCGCGTGGCCGCCTTCAGCCGCCGAAGAGAGACCGGCATCATGCGTCTCGTCGGCGCCTCCAACTTCTACATCCAACTGCCGTTCCTGATGGAGGCGGCGATTGCTG
>JAYNIC010000209.1:3109-4053 GCA_038108715.1 Candidatus Nanopelagicales bacterium
CTTGTCCTGGTCAAGATCTTCGTGATCGACCGAGTCCTCGCCCCGGCGTTCCAGTTCACGGCGTTCGTCGGCTGGGAGGCGGTGTGGGCCATCGTGCCGATCTTGTACATCACCGGCGTCGCGCTGGCGTGTCTGGCGGCCTTCCTCACCTTGCGCAAGTACCTGCGCGTCTGAGCCGTGGCCAAGGAGAAGGGCCGCGCCCTCATCGCCCAGAACCGCAAGGCTCGCCACGACTATCACGTAGAGAGCACGGTGGAGGCTGGTCTGGTCCTAACCGGGACCGAGGTCAAATCCTTGCGGGCCGGGCGCGCGACGCTCACCGACGGCTACGCCACGATCGACAACGGTGAGGTGTGGCTGCGCGGCGTACACATTCCGGAGTACGACATGGGGACGTGGACCAATCATGAGCCGCGACGGGCCCGCAAGGTGCTGCTGCATCGCGATGAGATTCGCAAACTCGCGGCCAAGACGCAGGCCAAGGGATTGACGCTCATCCCGCTGTCGCTGTACTTCGAGGACGGCTACGCCAAGGTGGAGTTGGCGCTCGCGTCGGGTCGCAAGCATCAGGACAAGCGGCAGGCCATCGCCGAGCGAGAGGCCAAGCGTGAGACCGAACGCGCGATCGGCCGCCGCCACAAGGGCATGGAGTAGCGGGAGGGTGCGGCATGGGTGATGATCGGTCAGATCTTGAGCGCATGCTTGATGATCTATTCCCCTATCGACGCCTCATGCCCACCCAGCGCGCGATCCCGGAGCAGGGCATCGATCGCGACAGTGTCCTCACCGATATCGCCAGCATGGCCAAGGCCGAGGATGCCGTCGGCGACGCTGGCCGGGTGTCGGGCAGCCTCTACAGCGGCGACCATGCCCACTACCACTTCCTCGCGCAGGTCTTCGAGCACTTCGCGCACGCCAACGTCCTGCAGCGCGATATGTATCCC
>JAYNIC010000210.1:0-3301 GCA_038108715.1 Candidatus Nanopelagicales bacterium
CGAGCGGAGAGCGAAGTACGGACTACGGGGGCGATGTCACGATCAGGTCGACGCTGTCGTCTGCCAATGGCAAAGCGATGGCGTCGGCTCGAACGAGACTCGCCCCCGTACCCCCTTTCTTTGTAGTCACTTGGTAGGACGTTTCCACGGTCTACTCGCCGGCCTCGTCGTCACCGTCGACGTCCACCGGCATCACCATGCTGGCGACGACCTTCTCGCGTTCCTTGCGCTTCAACCCGCGCTGCAGGTCCTTCAGCTGGACGTCGATCCGCACAGCCTCTTCGATGACGAACTGGCGGTAGTGCTCGGTGACCTCGGACTGGTAGGCGTTGGTGGTGACGGTCTCGACGACGTACTTCTGCAGGGCCCCGAGCCGGGTGGCGATCTCGCCGATCCCTTCGTTGACCTGTTCGCCCCACTGCTCCCAGGCGGCGACCTGGGCATGCAAGTTCGTCACCCGGTCGTGCAGCATCCGGACCTCGTTGTGGATCTCGGCGTTGAGGTCGGCGACGAGCTGGCTGATCGCTCGCATCTCGTTGGCGTCCATGATCATCCTTCCTTCGTCAGCTTCCAGCCGGCGATGTTCTTGAGGTATCCGAGGGCGAAGTCGGCGACCTCGTCCTCGTCGAGCATCCGGTCCTCACGACCCCAGTCCTTCACGGTCGTGGTGCGCCGGGTCGGGTTGGCGCCGCGCGTCTTGTCCTTGAACAGCACGGTCTTCATCTTGTGGCCGAGCGCCCACTGGCCTTCGGGCTTGGCACCGATGCCGTCGTACATGACCTTGACGGCCTTCTGGTCCTTGCCGTCGGACCGCAGCGCCTTCGCCTCCGCGGTGATGAACAGGTGGCACGGCGGGTTCAACGCCAACTCCGTCACGTGCTTCTTCCACTGGGCGTTGATGAACGTCCACGCCCCGTCAGCGAGCAGCGCCTGGGCTTCTTGGTTGCCGGCCTTGCCGTCCTTGAGCTGTTCGATCCGCCAGTCGACCAACCATTCGGCCATGTCTTCGCCGTGGGTCTTCTTCACGAACCACTCCTGCACCCAGGTCCACAGCTGGGACACCGAGTCAACCAAGATCCAGTCTTGGGGGCCGGCCTGGTCGATGATCTCCGCGAGCCCCGCGCACGCCTCATCCCAGGTGGTCGCGTGGTAGATGCAGACCTTGCCGCCCTCCTCCGCCGGGAACGTGTCGTCGTGTTCCCACTGGATCCTCGAGCCGCCGACGTTGTGGCCGTCGAACGCGATCCCGAGCCCGGTGAACGCCTCGATCTCTTCGAGCAGCGTCGTCACCGAGTTGTCGGTGTCGAGAACCCACAACGTCTGGCCGTCACCCAACGTCCGGTGCGCGACGGTCAACGCGTCGAACGTCTTGCCGGTGCCGCCACCGCCGTAGACCAAGATCCTCTCCTTGGCCCGCTTCGTCGGCTTGAGGATCACACCCATCAGTCGGTCTCCATGTCGTCGGCGAGCGCCTTGAGGAGACGCGCGTAGTTGGTCAGATGTTCCCCCGAGGGGATTCGGAGGCCGGCTTCCCACCTCGAGACGATCGCTCTGCTGACGCCGAGCGCTGTAGCGATGTCCTCCTGGGTGACCATTGCCGCCTCACGGATGGCTCGTCGCCTCTCTGGGGCGGGAAGGGAACGGGCGAGACGGCTTTTCTCGAGGATCTCGGTGAAGTCGTGCATCACCCCTCCCGATCATCAGCGACGAGCCGCGCGACGCACAGGTCGCACAGCAGCACGTACACGTTGACGGTTCCGCCGGCCGCGGCGACCTCACGGTCCTGCACCACTGCGGGTACACGTGTCAGGTCCCGGTCGGCGGGCACAGGGGCACCGCACTTCTCGCATCTCGTCATGTCACTCCCCTTCGTCGAGACGGAGGCATCCACCACCGCCGTAGCCTTCGGGCTTCCCGACCCACGTCCACGTCGCGCGGTTCGGATCGGACGAGAAGTTCTTGCACGCCCACTGCCACGCCCAGTCGACAGCGAAGCAGAACGGCTCTTCGTCGGGTTCGTCGGGGAAGTTGGCGGTGACGTGCCGGTTGGTGCCGGCCATGATCCATCCGGGCATCGTTGCCATCACTGCCCCACGATCTTCACGTCGACGTAGCGCTTCGTGTACGCCTTGCGCTCGAACGTCCCAGCGGCGACGTCCTCCACGTGTCCGACGACGCGCACCCCGCCGTACTGGACGACCCCTCGCGCGTCCCCGTCGCCAGCCTGTTCCAACAGCTCGAGCAGACGGTCCTTCGCCATGTCCTTCTGCTTCTTGGCGAACTTCTCCTCGTTCTTGTGCGTCTCGTACTTCAACGCTTGCGCTTGGATCTTCTTGCCGAGCGCGATGTCGACTTCGATCACCCGTTCGTCTTTCGCCCACACCTTCTGGCCGTCGTGGCCGTCGCGCCAGAACCCGCACGGGTACTGCGCGTACGTGCAGTCGGGGATCGTGCCGGCTTCGATCTGCTTCACGAGCCCGATGACCCGCTTGACGATCTGGACCTTGGTGAACGGTGGGATCGTCACCCGATCGACGCGGACATCCACGAGCTCCCCGTCTTTGCCCTTCTCGCCGATCATGTACACGGCGGGGAGCCCGGTGCCGAGCATCTGCACCGACAGCTGCCACGCGTACGACGGGCGGTGGGTCCACAGCTCACCGAGCAGCTTCTTCCATCCGCCGCGCAGGAACTTCGCTTCCCCGACGTAGAACTGGCCGATGTCGCCGCCGCGGGTCCCGACCAGCAGCGCATCAGGGTGGCAGGTGATGACCGCCGGCCCGACAGGGACCTCGAGGTACATCTGGGCGCCACCGTCTCGCCCCACATGCACGTCGGTGGCGAACTGTTCGAGGGTTTCGACCTTCTCGCACACCGACAGCCCCGCCTTGGCGATCTTGCTATGCCCCAAGATCAGGTGCTCGGATGCGGTCCCCTCATCCATGCCTTTCTGGACGTGTTCGGGGGGCGGTTCGGGGGTCTGCCCCAACGCTTCCATCACCAGCGCCCGGTCGCACGACCCGAGGCTCGAAGCCCGGAACTCCCACCGGCCGTCGTCACGTTGCCGCACGTTCGGCCGGGAGTAGACGTTGTCGTCGGTCACGTCTCCACCTTCCCGGTCCACCGTGCGTACAGCACACTGCCGCGCTTCCCGTCCTCGCCTGGTTCTCCGCGTTCCGCGGTCAGCTCCCAGTTCCCCGGTTCCGGCACGCGGATGTGTTTGTGCCAGTGGGTGTAGATGATGCGGTCGCGGGTGATCTTGGCGCCCCATTCGCCTTGGTACTTCTTGACTTGGTACCAC
>JAYNIC010000210.1:3311-4052 GCA_038108715.1 Candidatus Nanopelagicales bacterium
GGTCGATCTTGCCGTGGGCCAAGATCAGGTGCTCGGATGCGGTCCCCTCGTCCATGCCCTTCTGCACGTGGTCGGGGGGAGGTTCGGGGGTCTGCCCGAGCGCTTCCATGACCAGGGCCCGATCGCACGATCCGAGGCTCGACGCCCGGAACTCCCACCTGCCGTCGTCGCGTTGACGCACGTTCGGCCGGGAGTAGACGTCGTCGCTCACGACTCCACCGCCCCTGTCCACCGTGCGTACAGCACGCTCCCACGCTTGCCGTGCTCATCCGGCTCCCCGCGTTCCGCGGTGAGCTCCCAGCACCCGGGCTCCGGCACACGGATGTGCTTGTGCCAGTGGGTGTAGATGATGCGGTCGCGGGTGATCTTGGCGCCCCACTCGCCTTGGTACTTCTTGACTTGGTACCACTCGCCGTCGTGGGGGAGCTTGGTGAAGATGTCCCAGTAGACGCCGTGGCCTTTGAACTGGGGGTTGCGCCGGCGAGGTGTCCGTCTGATCGGCTGTGTTGCCATCGTGCCCTCCGTGTGGTGACCCCCGCACCCGTTCACCCGGGGAGAGGTGGGTGTCGGGGTGCGGGGGTCAGTCGGACCGGGCGCAGGAGTAGCGTCCCCCCTGGCCGGCTCGAGCTGGTCGGTCAGGAGACCTTCGCGTACAGCGCGTCGGGCTCGTCGATGAGGGCGGTGATCTCGTCGGTGAGGTCGGCCTCGTCGATGTTGGTGTACGCCTCGATGACGTAGGAG
>JAYNIC010000211.1:0-4028 GCA_038108715.1 Candidatus Nanopelagicales bacterium
CGAACCCCAGCGACCCTGAGTACGCCGGCACAGATTGTTGACAATCTACGATTTAGCCCCTACCGTCTGGCCGACACGACGACCGGCCGTACGGCCATTGCGCAGGGAGACCCATGGGGACCGCACTCGTCACTGGCGCCGCGAGCGGTATGGGCCAGGCCACCGCATCGATGTACCTCGACCGCGGCTGGCAGGTTCTTGGCCTCGACATCGCCGACGACCTGGGCCTAGAGCACCCCAATCTCACCGCCATCCGGATCGATATCCGCGACGGCGACGGTGTGCGCCAAGCACTTGCGGAGCACGCCCCCACCACGGGCATCGACGCCGTCGCCAACATCGCCGGCGTCTATCCGCCCACGACCATCGAGACCTATACCGACGAACTCTTCCGCCACATCTTCGACATCAACGTCCTCGGCCTACTCAACGTCACGCGGGCGGCACTCGATCACATGGACGCCGGCTCCGCCATAGTCAACTTCGCCTCGGTCGACGCCTTCACGGTCTCCCCCGGTCAGTTGCTCTACGGCGCATCCAAGGCCGCCGTCGTCATGCTCACCAAGGAGCTCGCCCTCGAACTCGCCCCCCGGCGGATCCGCGTGAACGGCATCGCACCCGGGTGGGTCGACACCCCCGGCAATGCCGCCACGGGCCGCATGGCGCAGGCGGCCGCTTCGATTCCGCTGGGCCGTGTGGCCGCACCTGCCGAGATCGCCGAGTGGGTGTGGATTCTCACGGGCTCGGGTACTGCCGGCTTCGTCGACGGTGAAACGATCGTGATCTCCGGAGCGGACGTGATGAGATGAGCACGGCGTTGGCACCCCTCCCCGAGTCGTCGACCGCCCATCTCGTGGCCGACCGGATCCGCGAGGCCATCTGGCAGGGCACACTTCGACCCGGCGACCGACTGGTCGAAACCGACCTCGCCGAACGGTTCGAGATCTCGCGGGGCCCGGTGCGTGAAGCAATCCGCCTGCTCGCGCCCGAGGGCCTGATCGTCCTACGCCGCAATCGTGGTGCCGTGGTTGCCAATCCCACGTTCGACGACGTCCTCGAGGTCTATGCCGCTCGCATGACCCTTGGCGAACTGGCACTGGCGACGATCGCGCGTAGGGGCGTGGATCGCGCAACGTTCGACGAGGTCACCTCGCTCCTCGACCGCCTTCGTGATCCGATCGTGCAGGCCGATCCGGTGTCCATGCTCGAGGCCGACCTCGCCTTCCAGGACGCTCTCATGCGCCTTTCGGACCTTCCGCGCATCGCTGACATGCTGGAGAACAGTGGCCGTGACGCGGCATCGTTCGTCCGACTCCTTGGCATCACCTACGAAAGCACCGATCACGACGCCCTCATCGCGCGCCACGAACGAACACTGGCCGCGATCGCCGCGACCAACCCGGCCGAAGCGGTGACGGCCTGGCAGGACCACATTCGCTTGACCGTCGCGGAGTTCGCCCGCGGGTACCGCGAGGTCGATGACCTCAGCGTCGACCAACATCCACTCTTCGCCTACCCACTCAGTGCATCTCGACAGGAGAAGTCATGACTCGGTACTGCATCATCGGCGCCGGTCCGGCTGGCCTCGCCGCATTGAAGACCATGCTCGACGCCGGCCACGAAGTGGATTGCTTCGAGAAGTCCGACCGCATCGGCGGCCACTGGAACCACGACTACGACGCACTCCACCTCATCACGTCGCGCCAGGTGACCGGATATGAGGGATTTCCCATGCCCGAGGACTGGCCACTCTTCCCCCACCGGGACAAGATGCTGGAGTACTTCCACCTCTTCGCCGACGCCTTCGACTTGCGCCGGCATATCACCTTCGAGACGGCTGTCGAATCTGTCACACCTCGACCGACGTCCGGTCCGACGGGTTCCGCAGGATGGACCGTCACAACCTCCGACGGCGTGCAGCACGAATACGACGGCGTTCTCGTCGCCAACGGTCATCTGTGGGACCAGAAGATCCCCGAGGTGCCCGGAACATTTACCGGCAAGCACATCCATTCCGGGTCGTACCGCAACACCGCGGACATCGGGGGACGCCGCGTGCTCGTCGTCGGGTCGGGCAACTCTGGCTGTGACCTGGCGGTCGACGCGGCACAGGATCACTTCGATACGCACATCGTCATTCGACGCGGCCACCACTTTCAGCCGAAGACGTTCTTCGGCAAGCCGCGCTCCGAGCTCGCGTGGATGCAGGAGTTCACCTTCGAGGAGCAGGACCTTCTGGCTCGCTTGATGATGCGGGTGTCGGTGGGCGAGGCCTCTGACTACCCCGGCATGCCGATTCCGGACCACCGTGCCCTCGCCGACGGTCCCCCGGTGGTGAACGAACTGCTGCTCTACTGGGTCCAGCACGGACGCATCATCGTCCGTCCCGGAATCGAGCGCTTCGACGGTACGACGGTGCACTTCGTCGATGGAACGAGTGGTGAGTTCGACACCATTGTGTGGGCCACGGGCTTCCACGCCTCCCTGCCTTTCCTCGATGACTCGCTGCTGGTCAAGCGCGACGGTGTTCCCTTGCGCGTCGGTGGCGCGGTCGTGCCGCTCGATCTGGAGAAGCTCTACCTCATCGGGATGATCGGAGCCCGCGGACCGCAGCCGCCCATCTACCCGATCCAGGCTGATCTGGCTGCTCGGATGATCGCCATCCACGAAGCCTCCCCGGAGGGTTTCGTCCCGATCTCGGGGCCTCTCACGCAGGCACAGGACCACGAGTGGCGCATTGACATCCTCCGCCCGCTGTGGCTTGAGCAGGTCGAGCAGACGAAGGTCGCGCTCCAGGTTCTCGCCGCCGCGCAGCCGGCACGAACCGCTGTCGACGTGTCCGCATGAGCGACTGGTTGGGCCTTTCCGGGCGCCGCGCGGTCGTCACCGGCGCCGGCAGTGGCATCGGCCAGGGCTGCGCACTCGCACTCGCGCGAGCCGGCGTGCAGGTCGTGGCGATCGATCGCGATGAGGCGGCACTCGCCGCGACTCTTCACATGGCGCAAGCAGCGGACCTGCCGATCGACGGGGTGGCGTGCGACGTCACGGACAGCGCGGCGCTCAGTCGGTCCGCTGCCGATCTCCCCGCCGTCGACATTCTGGTGAACGCGGCGGGCATCGGCCGCGCCGGCAGCCTGCTCGATCTCGACCTTGAGGACTGGGATGCTGTCCTTGCCGTCAATCTGACCGGATACCTGCTCACAACACGGGCGTTTGCGCCGGCCATGGTCGAACGGGGTGGCGGTTCCCTCATTCACATCGCGTCGATTTCGGCTCGCCATCCGCAACCCGGCAGTGGTGCCTATAGCGCCTCGAAAAGCGCTGTCGCCATGATGTCGCAGCAACTGGCCTACGAACTCGGCCCCTCCGGAGTGCGTAGCAACTCGGTGAGTCCCGGGCTTGTGCGCACGCCGATGACCGAGGCCTACTACCAAGCCGACGGCGTTGCCGAACGTCGCGATGCTGCCATTCCGCTCGGCCGGGTCGCTCGCGCAGACGACATCGCCGACGTGGTCGTCTTCCTCGCCAGCGACCGTGCCCGCTACGTGACGGGAGCGGACATCACCGTCGACGGCGGGTTCTCGACACGGCTGATGGGCACAGTGCCGCGCCCGGGCTTCGACGACTAGCAGCCTGCTCACCACCTGCTGCCTGTCGCCCAGCCACCGTGGCTTCCCGCCGGAAATCCAAGCCTTTCGCTCGAGAATCGTGGTCTAGCGGCGGATTATGAGCGCTTGCGGCGGGTCGGCTACTCCTAGTCGCCGGACTCCCCGTGGTCCTCTTCCTTGCGCAGCGCCTTCGCGCGGGAGGCGTACATGTCGACGTACTCCTGCCCCGACAGCTCCATCAGGGCATACATGACTTCGTCGGTGACCGACCTCAGTACGAATCGGTCGTTCTCCAAGCCCTCGTACCGACCAAACCGCAGGGGCTCCCCGAAGCGGATGCCGACCCGGCGGCTCTTCGGGCGCACCTTGCCCGGGGGCTGGATCTCGTAGGTGCCAATCATCGCCACGGGGATCACCGGT
>JAYNIC010000212.1:0-548 GCA_038108715.1 Candidatus Nanopelagicales bacterium
GAGCGTGAGAACTCGTAACCCTCGGTCGAGGGTTTGTGAGGTCTCCTGAACCATGTACGGCGTCCGGCTAGGCCTTGAGAGCCTTTTCGGCCGCTGACTTCAAGCGGAACGACGTGATGATCTCGAAGATGCCGAGCAGCACCAGGTAGATACCGACGATCCAGACGAAGATCTCAACCGCCCACGGGTTGATGAGCAACACGATGCCAGCGAGCAGGTAGACGATGCCGGCGAAGATCGCCCAGCCCTTGCCCTCGGACGAGGCCGAAGCGTTGAAGAGTTGAAGCATGCCGGAGAAGAGGAACCACACGCCGACGAAGATGCCAAGGATCTCGACCTTCTCCTCCGCGCCGAAGCGGAACATGAGCAGGCCAAGAAGCAGGCCGATGATGCCAGCGATGATGAGGAGTGCCCGGTAACCGCCGGGGATGCCGTGCCCGAACGCGCGGACCAGCGAGACGATGCCCGACACGACCAGGTAGATGGCGAGCAGGACAGCGATGACCCACGTGGACCCACCCGGGCGGAAGACGATGATGATGCCGATG
>JAYNIC010000212.1:558-4022 GCA_038108715.1 Candidatus Nanopelagicales bacterium
GGCCGAGAGCGAGGAGAGCCCACCAGTTGCGACCGATGGCCGCCACCATGTCCCGCTCGTCGTCGTACGTCAGACCGGTCATGGGATCGACCGATGCCATGGAGTACCTCCGTGTTCAGTTGGAGGCGATCTGCCTCCGCGTATCGGACAGCCTATGGGCCAAATCGGTCAATTCCCGGTAGGCGTGCAGTACCAGCGGGTAGGGATGCGAGCCGTTACGGAGCCGGTGAGGCCGTGATCTTCCGGGACCATGGGGATGGGTTCGCGTCAATGAATCGACACAGGGGCAGCTTGCCGCATGCGTCCGGCCACGATGGCGCCCCCGAGGGCCACGATGGCCGCCCCGATCCAGATCGTGACGTAGGTCGCGGTGGTAGCTCCTCCAGCCACCACCGCATAGGCGTGCACCGCACCGGCAACACCGAGTCCGAGCGCGCTCATGACGGCATCGGAAATCTGCAGCGCGGAGGAGTTGGCGCCCTGCTGGGCGACCGGCGATAACCGCATCATCTGGACGCCGATCGAGGGGAAGCACAGGCCCATGCCGATGGAGCCAACGAGGAAGATCGGTGCAGCCAGCAGCGCGGGCAAGGACGGAACCAGACAGAGCGGCAAGGCGAACAAACTGATGGCGACCACGATCGAACCCGCAACCACGACAGGCGCCCGATCAAGATTGCCGGGGATTCGACTTTGGATGAGCGATCCGGTGAGCCACCCGATGGCCGCAAGGCTCAGCAGCAGTCCCGCAACCGTCACGGTCAGGCCACGCTGCTCGACCAGGGCCAGCGGCGCGAACGCCTCGGCGCTGAAGAACGCCGCCGCCAGAATCCCGCGCATGACGATGGTGGTCGGCAGACCCCGGCGCAGCCGAAGCGAACCCGCAGGGAGCAACCGCTGCGCCGCCGGGACGAGGAAAGCGAAACCCATTCCGAGGAGTACGACGATCGCTACCCATTCATCGGGCGGCCGCATCAAACCGGCCATGACGAGCGTGAGGCCGACGGCAGCGGCCACCGCCATCAGGCTGCGCCCAGGGCCTTCCCGCTGGCCGGTCCCGCCGTTGTGTTCTGCGAGCACGCCGCGCAGGAGGATCGCGGGCAGAAGCAGGACCACCGGCACGAGCCAGAACACGGTGCGCCAGGTCGTCGACTCGGTCAGCCATCCAGCGATGAGCGGGCCCACCAGTCCGGGGATCACCCACGACGCTGCGAGCAAGGAGAACGCGCGGGGTCGAAGGTCTTCATCGAACGCGCGAGCGATGAGCACGTAAATCGCGACGATGATCGCGCCACTGCCGAGTCCCTGGATGCCGCGGGCGGCAATGAAGATCGGCATCGTGGGCGCGAGGGCCGCCGACACGGCGCCCGCGGCGAAGATCGCCATGCCGATGAGCATCGACAGCCGCGGCCCACTTCGGTCGCACCAGGTGCCCGCCACGACCATGCCGACGAGTGACGCTACGACGAAAGCGTTGAAGCCCCAGGCATAGAGCGCGAGACCGTCAAGGTCGACGCCGATCGCCGGCATCGCCGTACCGATGGCAACGCCCTCAAAGGCGATAAGCGTCATGGCGGAGACGACGCCGACGGTGGACGCGCGATGCTGCGCGGAGAACAGGCTCAGGATTGACCGTCAGGATCGCGCGGCTTGCCCGGTCGCAGGCCGTTGTAGATCTCCTGACACTCCGGGCATACCGGGAACTTGGAGGGGTCGCGACCGGGCACCCACTTCTTGCCGCACAGCGCCTTGACCGGCGTGCCAGTCACCGCGCTCTCGACGATCTTGTCCTTTTGGACGTAGTGCGCGAACCGCTCGTGATCACCATCATCGGTGTTGGCCAACCGCTCATCGACCAGGGTGTCGCCCTCGGGAAGGGTCGGGGACTCCAATGGCTCCAGCGGCGTACTCATGCGGGCAGTCTAGATGCCTCCGCGAGTGTCGAGTAACGGGGCGAAAATTCGCTAATTTCACCCCGCTACTCGACACTCGGCGAGAAAGGAGTTAGTTCACGGAGGGGTCGTCGGGGCAGTTGACCCACCAGGCCAGCGTTCCGCCTGCGCGCAGAAGCGTGACCTGCCATAGATCGTCTGGATCGGCGAGGAAGGCGTCCGACACCGGATCGGTCGGCTCAATGACGGCCCAGGCGCCTTCCTCCAACTCGGTGTCCAGTTGCCCCGGTGACCAGCCGGCGTAACCGGCGTAGATCCGTACGGCAGCAAGCTGGGGGGCGAGGACATCGACCGGGGTGTCCAGATCGATAACACCGAGCGACCCGGCAACTCGCCTGAAGCCATCGGCATCTGCCGCAGCGAGGCCGAGGGCTGTATCCAGGGAGACCGGACCGCCTTGAAACAGGTGCGGCCCGCCGGTGAGGTGGTCCCGCCAGGCGGGTAGCACGGTGCCCACATCGACCTGAGTGCGCTGGTTGAGGACCACACCCAAAGTCCCCGAGTCATCGTGCTCAAGCAGCATGATGACCGCGTGACGGAAGGGATCGGGAAGCAGTGGAGCAGCGACCAGGAGGCTGCCGGCGCTCGGCGGCCCCGGCGGTTCGCCGACGAAGTCCACGTCCTCCATAAACCCATCGTGGCGCATCACGACCTCGAGGACTGATACCCTGGGGGGTATGGCTACTCTCGCATTGACCGAGGAGACCTTCTCCTCCACCGTCCAGGACAACCCCATCGTGCTCATTGATTTCTGGGCGGAGTGGTGCGGCCCGTGCCGCTCGTTCGCCCCGGTGTACGAGACCGTGAGCGAGGCGAACCCCGACATCGTGTTCGCCAAGGTCGATACCGAGGCGCAGCCTGGGCTGGCCGGCGCTTTCCAAATCTCGTCGATTCCGACGCTCATGGCCGTCCGCGACGGCGTCGTCCTGTACTCGCAGGCCGGTGCGCTGCCGGAGTCGTCGTTGACTCAACTCGTCCAGGCCGTGCGCGACATCGACATGGACGAAGTGCGCGCATCGATTGCCCAGGAACAGGCCGGCGAAGGCGACAACACCGAGTAAGTTTCGGCGACCGCATCAGCCGAACGGACGATGCAAGTGGGTCGACTTGGCCCATGGGTGGCGGGTTGCAACGCACCTACCGTGGATGCATGCCCCAGCAGCCACTCGCCCAGGTTCCCGTAGATGCCGTGTGGGATTGGCAGGAGCACGGATCGTGCCGCTCCGCCGATCCGACACTGTTCTTCCATCCGCAGAACGAGCGCGGCTCAGCCCGTCGTTCGCGCGATCTCGCCGCCAAAAAGGTATGCGCGTCATGCCCCGTGCGGATCGAGTGTGCCGACTACGCCGTTCGCTCCCGCGAGCCGTACGGCGTATGGGGTGGACTCACCGAGGAGGAGCGGGAGGCGATCTACGCCCGCATCGATCTCGCGGTCTACCCGCGGTCCCGAGGCGAAGGCGCCCGCATGGCGGCCCCGGAGATCGATGCCGCGGTCCGCTCCCTCGCCGTCAT
>JAYNIC010000213.1:0-3996 GCA_038108715.1 Candidatus Nanopelagicales bacterium
CAGTGACACTGCTGGTAATCAGCCTCATGCTGGCCCGCGCGACCATCCGATGGATGCTCTACGCCGATGACCGTGTCACCGTTGACACTGCGGCACAAAGTCGGACGGGCAAGACTTCCTAGGAGCCTCTGACCACGGCCGCCGCGCACTCGCCACTACCCTTCGGGCATGGCACCGAGCGTTGAGTACTCCCTGTCCGGCGGCATCGGTTGTATCCACCTGAATCGTCCCGAGCGGTTGAACGCCGTCACTCCAACCCTCGTCGACGACCTCGTGACGGCATTCGATCAAGCGCAAAGCGACTACGCCCAGGCCGTCGTCCTCGCCGGCCGCGGCACCTCCTTCTGCGCTGGCTGGGATCTGAAAGAGCCGCCCATCGAAGAGACCCACGACGAGGCGCGAGTCCGGCTCCAGCGGCTGCAGGACGTCACACGTCGGGCCACAGACTTTCCCGGTCCCATCATTGCGGCCGTCCACGGATACGCCCTCGGCGCCGGCGCCGAGTTCGCCCTGTCGGCGGACCTGGTGGTGGCAGGGGCCGACGCCGTCTTCGGCTTCCCCGAGGTCGGTGTAGGCCTGAGCGGAACCAACGGCAGTTCCTACCTCCTTCCCCGAGCAATCGGTCTCGCCCGCGCCAAGGAGCTCGTCTTCCTCGGCGAGCGCTTCGATGCCGAACGTGCCCATGCGATGGGGCTCGTCATGCGAGTGGTCCCGCCAGGAGCACACGAGGTGGCGGCATTCGAGCTCGCGGAGCGACTGTTGACCAAGCCTCCGGTCGCCCTCCAAATCGCCAAGCAGCTCCTTGACCACGGGCACCAATCGACACTGGCGCAAGCGCTCGATGCAGAGGTTGATGCCGCACTGAACACATTGGATACGGACGAGAACGCCGACGCAGCCGCCCGCTTCAACAGGCGCTGATCCCATGGCCGATTTCCCTACAACACTTGATGCGGCGGTACGCCGCGCGAGCGAGCTCTGGCCCGACCGCACGGCATGGATCTTCGACCTGCGCGACGGACCGGAGCCGGAAACATCGGTATTTATGACGTTTGCCGAGGTGGCAGTCGGAGTCGACCGCGTTGCCCGTCACCTACGGCGACGGGGAGTCCTCGCCGGTCAACGGGTGGGGGTCATGCTGCACAACAGAGCCGAGTACTCGCTCGTGTGGCTCGCTCTCGCTCGCCTCGGGGCAACCATGGTGCCCATCAATGTGAAGAGTCGACATGACGATGCGGCCTGGATCATTGCCCGATCACGTGCCGTAGCACTGGTGTCGACGCCAGAACTCGCTGCCCTCATCGAACCGACCGACGTACCGCTCATCGACATTGCAGAGTTCGAAGCCTCACCCGACAACGCGAGTCCACTGCCCCATGTCTGCGCACCCGAGGACACCGTCAACGTGCAATTCACGTCCGGCACCACCGGTCGGCCCAAGGGCTGCCTGCTCTCCCACCACTACTGGCTCCACCTGGCCACCAGCCTGGTCGATGGATTCCCCCGCCTGACCCCCGCCGATCGCATGCTCACGGCGCAATCCATGTCCTACATGGACCCGCAGTGGACAATCGCCGCCGGACTGGTGAGCGGAGCCGGCGTCGTCGTCCTCGACGGATTCCACCCGTCGACCATATGGGATCGAATGCGAGAACATGGGGTGACGCACTTCTACTGCGTGGCGTCGATGCCGATCCTCATGCTGAGCACCCCACCTAGCCCGCAGGACCGTGATCATCGCGTACGCGTGATCCAGTGCTCGGCCATTCCCCCCGGACGACATGCCGAACTCGAGGAACGTTGGGGTGTTCCATGGTTTGAGATCTTTGGCATGACCGAGACCGGCGGTGACATTCACGTCACCGACGAAGACCATGATGAATGCGTCGGCACAGGCACCATCGGACGGGCGAAACCAGGACGCGAGGTGCGCATCGTCGACTCAGCCGATGTCGACGTACCTGTCGGTGAGGTAGGTGAGCTCCTCCTGCGCGGGCCCGGGATGATGTCGGGGTACGACGACGACCCCGAGGCAACCGCAGATATCTTCCGTGGCGGCTGGCTGCACACCGGTGACCTCGCCCGTCAGGATGAGCGCGGATACCTGTGGATCGTCGGTCGAGTGAAGGACATGATCCGTCGCGCCGGCGAGAACATCGCCGCGCGCGAGGTCGAGGACACGCTCGTCACGCACCCCCATGTCCGCATGGCCGCGGTCGTCGGCGTACCTGATGAACTGCGCGGCGAAGAAGTCAAGGCATACGTCCAACTCACCGGCGACCACGATGTCGCGGCGGCCGCTCACGAACTGAGTGAGCACTGCCGGGAACGGCTGGCACGCTTCAAGGTCCCGCGCTACTGGGAGTTTCGCGATGACCTCCCCCGCACCCCCTCCGAGCGTGTCGCCAAACAGCACCTCGTGCCAGGGATGACCTGGGATTCGGTTGACGAGGTCTTCATCGCCATGTCCCCGCTCGCCCTCGCGCCGTACGACGCGGCCATGCACGAGGCCGCGGTTCGCCAGATCTACGAGTCCGCATTCCCGGCATCACTACGGGCGGAGTGGCCGACCATTCACCACCATCGCGACGACGAGGAACTTCTCGTCCTGACCAGCACTCAGGTACTCGGATTCACTCTGATTCGGCATCTCGGTGACACCGGCGCTGTCTTCATTCGCTACTTCGCTGTCGATGACGACCTGCGAGGTCAGGGTCATGGGAGCCTGCTCATGGAGCGTCTCGTGGAGCACCTCACGGCGAGCGGCGCCATCGCACTCCTGCTCGACGTCGAGGACCCCGTCAGCGAGCCCGACAACTCGGAGCACGTTCACCGCATTCGGTTCTACGAGCGCAACGGTGTCCGCCTACTGACCGCCGCCAAGCGCCGAGTCATTCCACCCGGGTTCGACTTACCACTCACAGCGCATAGCACCTGTCCGTCTTTGCGGGACAGTGACCGACGTGCCACCACCTTCGTGGACGTGCCTCGCTAGGCGGCAAGAGTGCACACAACGGGACAAGAATCGTGTCGGGCCCTACGTTGTGAACATGTCGCGAATGAAGAGATTGTCTGCTTGGGGAGCATCAGCAGCACTCGCTGTCGCCAGTATGGGTGCCGCGACCGGATCGGCACAGGCGGGCTCGGAGAACTGGGGGAGCAACGGCTTCGGCGCGTGCACGAGCCTCGGTAACAGCACGTTCTCAGACCAGTCAAGCGGAGCCTGCGTGCAGTCTCTGTCCGGCTGGGTCAACGTCAAACCGTGGACTATTTTCTATGCGACGCCGACGTGTGAGGACACGTTGGACGGCCCTTATCCGGTCTCAACGTTGTACCCCGGCTTGGCCGATGTCGATTACCCGATATATGTATTTTCCGGCCAAGCTTGGTACGCCGGCGCCGAAATGAACGAGTGGGTCGACGATACCGCCTATGGGGAAATAGGGATCGCCTGGCAAGGCAGCGGTATCGACTCGGATCTAGCGAAAGACCACGAGGTGTTCTTTGGAAAGTGGGATGGGGACGCTGCGCAGTCAGTCAACTGGGGCACCGGCACGATGGCGTTCGGCAACCCGGATCTGTTCAGTTCCAAAACTGCCCAGTACGCCCTGGCCTGCCTCGAGGCACAGGTTTTCGGCGTCGAGCCCTACGGGACTTATTCAAGGTCGACATCCGCTGCGGCATTTGGCTCGCCCGTCTTGCGCTACTCCCACAATCCATCCCCGGGCGAGCGCAAGGGAGTCATCCCACGGTCAGGCGATTCGGATACTCACGTGCTGGTATGGCACCGGATCACAGTGAAGCCCTACGACACCCGCAAGGTCACGCTCAGGTGCGCCAGCGGCTATGAGCGCAGTGGCCTCCTGCAGCTCACCGATGAGCATGCACCTGTGGACATGAAGGCGCCATCAGCGTCTGAGATCAAGAAGAATCAGGTCAAAGTGAAGTCACAGAAGCACCAGCCCAAGCAGGCCCGCTTCACGATCAAGTCCAAGA
>JAYNIC010000214.1:0-3995 GCA_038108715.1 Candidatus Nanopelagicales bacterium
CGCGTCACCGGCACGGCCGTCTGCTGCGCTAGGGCTTGGGCCTGTCAAAGCACGGATTCGGCTGGGAAAAGTGGCTGTTTGGTGAGGTCAATCTCACCAATGCCGGACCATGGTGAACGGAGCACCAAACCCTTCGAAAGTCCTCCGCCAAAAGGTGGAACCGGAACAGGGTGAGCGCCGTCACCTTCTGGGGAGGGCCCGCCCAACGGGCCAGCGAGGCAAGAGGATCCTGAACAGCGTGTACAGCACCGCCCATGACAAGAGCACCCGAACTCCCGGCACCCTCGTCCGGGATATTTCGCGCACCATCCAGGACGCCCTCGACGGTGCCGTTCGGCGCGCCCCCTCGGGATCCATCACCCAGCGCGTCCTTCGCTCCATCGCGCTCACCTGGGCGACGGTCTGGCTCATCGGCATCACGGCCATTGCAGCGTGTACGGCCTGGGTCGCTGCACTACTGCTCGACCTGAGCAGCCCCGTCCCGGCAGCCGTCGGAGCGGTCATTACCGTCGCGCTGTCACTGAACCGCTCGATGCGCACCGGCATCTCCCTGGTCGGCGCCACGGCGGTCGCCCTCCTCGTCGCCTACGTGCTCTACCAGGTATGGGGCCTCCACGTCTGGACGGTCGGCGTACTCGTCATCGTTTCGCTTGTCGTGGGTCGGCTGATGCGCCTTGGGCCCGAGGGATCACTGCAGATCCCGGCGACGGCCCTCTTCGTCTATGTCATGGGTGAGGCCCTGACCGACGACCTCATCATCAGCCGCATCGTGGCCACCCTGCTCGGCGTAGCGATCGGCCTGCTCTTCTCCTTCGTCGCTCACCCGGAGCGACCCGAGGAGCGCATGACCGAGCGCGTGTCCGAACTTGGCAACCGCCTCGGCAACCTCCTCATCGCGATGGGCGAGGTCTCCGACGTCTCCCTGAGCCGCCGGCAAGCGACCGAGTGGCTCACCGAGGCGCGCAAGCTTGCCGTCGAGACCCGCCAACTCGGCGAGGAGATCGAAGACCTCGGCCTCGGTCGGCGCTTCAGCGTCGGCACCGAGCGCAACGTCGGCCGCGCTATCCAAGACCAGTTCGCCGTGCTCCAGCAGACCAGCGAGCACGTCAACACCATCGCGCGCGGTCTGTTCGATGCAACCTCCGGTGGCGCTGTGCACCTCCCCGAGGGATTTGGGCAGATGCTCTCCTCCACGGGTGCGGCCATCGCGGTCCACGCTGACTCGCTGGACCGGGCTATGGCAGAGGGTGACCCACCGACCGGCGTACTCGAGGCCCTCGTTGTGGTCAACGAGGAGCGCAGCCGTTCCGTGGCTGAGCTCAAGAGCATCGACGACACCGGCGCCCTGCTGCTCGGCGGCGCTTTGGTCAATCAGGTCGATCAGATGGCCAAGCGCCTCGCCGGCAACCACGGCCGCTAGTCCCTCTAGGCTGCCCGCGTGCGCGCAGTCCTGTACGACGCCATCGGCGCTCCGTGGCGCGTCGACGACGTACCCGATCCCACTCCCCCGGATGACGGTGTCGTCCTCAAGGTGGAAGCTGCCGGCCTGTGCCGAAGTGACTGGCACGGCTGGCACGGCCACGACAACGTCTCGGTGTTCCCGCACGTGCCCGGCCATGAGTTCGCGGGAACCGTCGCCGCCGTAGGTCCGGATGTCACGCGATGGCGTGTGGGGGATCGCGTCACTGTTCCGTTTGTCTGCGCGTGCGGCCACTGCCTGGTCTGCGAGTCCGGCAACCACCAGGTCTGCCCGCATCAGTGGCAGCCCGGCTTCGACGGCTGGGGTGGCTTCGCGGAGTACGTCGCACTACCTGCTGCGGACGTGAACTTGGTTCGGTTGCCCGCGTCCATCGACTTCGGTGTGGCGGCAGCCCTTGGTTGTCGCGTCGCTACGGCCTATCGAGCGGTGGCCACGATCGGCCGAGCGGGCGCCGGTGACTCGGTGGTCGTCCATGGCGCGGGCGGGGTGGGCCTGGCCGCGCTCATGATCGCGCGTGCGCTCGGTGGTCGCGTGGTCGTCGTCGATCCCTCTCCGCAGGCGCGGGAGGTGGCCTTAGGTCTGGGCGCGGCAGCCGTGCTCGCGCCGGGTGAGGATCTGCTCGATGCCATCATCGAGGTCACCGACGGGGGACCGACGTTGTCCCTTGACGCAATCGGCGATTCGACGACGTGTCGCACCTCAATCGAGAGTCTGCGGCCACGCGGCCGCCACGTGCAGGTGGGGCTGCTCCCCGCGGGGACCGCCGTCGATCCCGTCCCGATGCATCGCGTGGTCTCGCGCGAACTCGAGGTCCTCGGTAGTCATGGCCTCGCCGCCCACGACTATCCGGAGCTGCTGCAACTAGTCGAGTCCGGTCGGCTGCGCCCCGATCTGCTGATCGGCCAGACGATCGAGCTCGACGGCGTACCCGACGCCTTTGCCCTCATCGGAACCCCCGACCAACCCCCCGGCATCACCATCGTTCGGAATTGACCACCTAGCGGGGGAAGTCGGCGAGGGTGTCGAGGAACATCTGGCGCACTCGTTCGACCTCCGGGCTGATGTCCTCGCGGGTCCAGTCATCGGTCGGGATCGGCGGCAGCACCGCAACATCGAGTCGACCAGACGAAATCAACACCCCGTGCGACGGCATCAACTCACCGGCATTGCGGATAACGATCGGCACGATCGGTACGCCGGCCTGCATCGCGACGTGGAAAGCACCCTTCTTGAATGGTCCGAGCCGTGGCGTCGCTGATCGAGTTCCCTCCGGCGCCATCGCGAGGGACCGCCCTTCGCGCAACGCCTTGACCGCGGGCTCGAGAGCCTTCTTGGCCTCCTCGGTGTTGGTTCGATCGACAAAGGCCACGTCAGCAAGCCAACCCAGCGGCGCGAACACCGGATCGTTCTTGAGTTCCTTCTTCGCCACACCGGTGAAGTCTTCGCGCAGCAGCGCGGCCAGGATGATCACATCCAACTGGCTCTGGTGGTTGAAGATGAAGACCGCGGGACGCGCTATCCAGAGGTTCTCCGCACCGACGACGTCCATCTCGACGCCGGCCGCGGCGAGCGCCAACTCCGAGCCCACCGACGCAGTGACCCCGATCGCCGTGCTCCGGTCTCGATTGACCGCGCCCAGCGCGAGACCCGCCACCAGACCGGCGGCAGCACCGGCGTAAGCCGCCGCACTGCGCACGACCAACTCCGGTGACAGGTGCTGCGGCCTACTCAGCCGCGCCATCGGCCAGCCCCTCTCAACGGCGGCGGCCGCCAACTCATCAGTCGGATTGAGGGGACGCGGCCGACCCACGGTGGCGAGGTAGATCAGGTCCTCGGTGCCATTGCCGTAGGCGAATGACTGCGCGAGATCAATCCCGCGCTCGGCGGCAAACTCGCGCACCGCGCTCGCCTTGGCCTCCCCCCACAGGACCGGTCCATCGACCATTCCGGTGAGTACGCCGTCCCGGCTCTCCAGCCGCGTGCACAGCACGTCGTCGATGTCCAGATCGCGAGCGGCAGCGGACGTTTGGAAGGTCAGCGCCGACGACGCCATGACGACGGTGTGCCCGCGCCGCTTGTGCGCCTCCACGAGCAGTCGCGCCTCGGGGAAGATCATCTGCGCGATGCTCTTCCGGAACAGGCGTTCACCCATCTTGTTGACGTCGTCGACGGTCCTACCGCCGAGCGCGCCGACGGCGATCTCCACGAGCCGGTGCACATCGCGTCCGCGCATCTCGACGTTGACGCTTTCGGCTACGGACTTCAACAACTCCTGCGTGCCGACATCACGCGCCATGAGGCGGTCGCGGAAGTACGCCACGGCCGAGTATCCGTCGATCAATGTGCCGTCGAAGTCGAAGAAGGCCGCGATGTGCGGGCCTTCTGGTGACGTTTCGATCTCGGCGAGCAGGCCGTCAACGTCCGGCACCCTCAACCCCTTCGCATGATGCGGGAAACTGTTCGTCGACCGTCACCCTCGATTTGGGCCATGGCCGCGCGGCGTACGACGCCGATG
>JAYNIC010000215.1:0-970 GCA_038108715.1 Candidatus Nanopelagicales bacterium
GTCGGGCTGACAGGATTTGAACCTGCGACCCCTTGACCCCCAGTCAAGTGCGCTACCAAGCTGCGCTACAGCCCGCCGTCCCACCGTCCCAACCTCGGCCCATGCGGACCGAGCCTGGCTTGCGGGAACCGCGCGATCCTATCCGAGCAGGTGCGCCGCAATGACACCAGGTGGACCCTCACCGCACCTCAGCGGCGGCGCTTCTCTCGAATGCGCAGGTTGAGCCTGATGGGGCTACCCACGAAGCCGAACTCCTCGCGCAGGCGACGTTCGACGAACCGGCGGTATCCCGCTTCGAGGAAGCCTGTCGTGAACAGCACGAACGTTGGTGGGCGGGTGCTCGCCTGGGTCCCGAAGAGGATGCGCGGCTGGCGGCCTCCTCGCACCGGGTGCGGGTGCGCGGCGACTAACTCCGACAGGAACGCATTGAGGCGAGACGTCGGGATCCGGGTCTCCCACCCCGCCAGGGCGGCATCCAGGGCCGGCACCAACTTGGCCATGTGGCGACCAGTCAGCGCTGACACATTGACGCGCGGTGCCCAACGGACCTGCACCAGTTCACGATCGATCTCGCGCTCCAGGTAACGCTGCCGCTCCTCATCCACCAGATCCCACTTGTTGTAGCCGATGACGAGAGCGCGACCGGTCTCGACAACTAGAGACAGCAATCGCAGATCCTGTTCACTGAGCGGCTCCGACGCGTCCACCAGCACTAGGGCGACTTCAGCCTTCTCCAACGCTGCTCGTGTCCGCAGGCTCGCGTAGTACTCATGTCCGCTGGCTTCGCGTACGCGCCGGCGGATGCCCGCTGTGTCGACGAACCACCATTCGCGGTCACCGAGCACGATCAATTCATCCACCGGATCGACCGTCGTGCCCGCGACGGAATCAACGACGACGCGCGCCTCCCCCGCCAACTTGTTGAGAAGGGACGACTTGCCGACGTTGGGCTTGCCCAACAGGGCCACGC
>JAYNIC010000215.1:983-3985 GCA_038108715.1 Candidatus Nanopelagicales bacterium
ACCGTGGAGGGCAGAGACGGCGTGTGGTTCCCCCAGCCCCAGCGACCACAGGGCGGCGGCATCGGCCTCCGTCCGCGCGTCGTCGACCTTGTTCGCCACGAGCAGGACCGGTACGCCGGCCTTGCGCAGCACCCGCACGACCGCCTCATCCTCATCCAGGGCACCCACGGCGGCATCGACGACGAAGAGAACCGCGTCGGCCTCGTTGATCGCCCGCTCGGCCTGTGCCGCGATTTGCGCCGCCATGCCGCGGGCATCGCGCTGCCACCCCCCGGTGTCCATGAGAAGGAAATCACGACCATTCCAGTCCGCCGCATAACTCACCCGATCCCGAGTCACGCCGGGGATGTCCTCGACGACCGCCTCACGCCGACCGATGATCCGATTCACCAGGGTCGACTTGCCGACGTTGGGTCGGCCGACGACGGCCACGGTGGGCAGGAGCGGCTCGTCGGCGAGATCCTCGGCATCGAATTCCTCCAGGTCGCCGAATTCAGCGACCGCAGCCGCGCGTGCCGCCGCCAGGAGCGAGACATCATCGTCGGAGTCCGTGTCATCGATCCATTCGACGACCGTCGTCTCAGGCTCGTCGGGGAGGAGGTCGTCGGTCACAACGCACCATTGTGCCCGGTCGTGCCGCCACTGACGGACCGGGCCGCCCGCGATCGAGAATGGTGCACGTGATCAGTGAATCGCTGGCGCATCTGCTCGGCGACTGCGGCGACCTCGACTCGGCGGGCCGCGTCCGTCACCGCTGGTGGGGTGAAGCTCTCCCCCACCAGGACGTCGATGGTCGCCCGCGGACGTGGCGGGTCCGTGGGTCGAGAACCCGCTGAGCCGATGAGCGCCACCGGCACCACCGGCACCCCGGTCCGGGCCTGCAGGTAGGCGGCCCCGGCGCCAAAGTCACCCCCCGCCTCGGCGCATCCTTCCGGGAACATCGCGACGGCATGACCGGATCGGAGCAGGCCGGCCGCTTCGCGCAGCGCCTCACCGGGGCGCCCGGCAGGCACGACGATCCTGCCCATCGCCTCCCGCCAGGCCGGAGGCGCGCTGCCCTCACCGACGAGAACAGCAACGGGGCGAATGAGACTCGTGGCCAGAATCATCGAATCGAAGATGCCCGAGTAGGTGCTGAGCACCAGAACGCCACCCTGTCGCGGGACCGCGTGGCCACCTGTGACGCGCACACGGTAGGTGCTCCGCACGAGCGGTCCCAGGATGTTGCGCGCAGAGGCACCACGAAGGGCCTTCATTGCGACTCGCGTGCCAGATGCGCCACGACCTCACCGATGACGTCGTCCAGGCTCAAGTGCGTGCCATCAATGTGCACCGCATCGTCCGGCGCCTGCAGGGGCGAGGCGGCCCGAGTGGTGTCACGACGGTCCCGATCAGCCAGGTTGGCGGCGGCAGAAGACACGTCGTAGGACGTATCGCCGTCACTTTGCCGCTCCAGTGCCCGGCGTTCGGCGCGGGCCTGCGGATCGGCGGTGAGATACACCTTGAGATCGGCATCGGGCAAGACCACGCTGCCGATATCGCGGCCTTCCATCACCACGCCTACGTCATCGGCGAGGCATCGGCTGACGATCTCGCGCTGCTGGCGCACCAGCAGCGAACGCACCTGCGGCACCGCCGCCACCTTGCTCACCGCTGAGGCCACGGCATCCTCGCGGATCGCCGCGGACACGTCACGACCATCGACGAAGACTCGAGGATCGAGCGGATCAATCTCGAGACGAATCCGGGGTCGTTCACACACATCGGCGATGGCTTCGGCGTCATCGATATCAACATCATTTTCGAGCATCCACCAGGACATCGCGCGGTACATCGCACCGGTATCGACGTAGCGCAGTCCCAGGCGCTGAGCAACGCCACGCGAGGTACTGGACTTGCCCGACCCCGAGGGTCCATCGATGGCAACGATCAACGGCACAGGCTCAGACTATCCGCCGGCTAGTCGCGGACGTCGAAGCCGAGCGAGACCAGACCTTCGCGCAAACGCTGGCTCACTTCGGGACGCACAGACAGTTCGATGAGACCGGACGGCCGGCCCAGCACGTGGTCGATCCGCACATCCTCGAGGTTGACCCCGAGCTCCCCAGCCGCAACAAAGAGGCTGGCCAACTCGCCCGGCTCGTCCTTGACGATCGCGGTGACGACCTCGTACGCCGTCGCAGCATCGCCGTGCTTGCCCGGAACACGCTCGCGCCCGGCGTTGCCGCGCTCAAGGGCACGAACGACGACGGGCCCGCCGCCATCGCGAAGGTCTTCGACCACATGCTGCAGGTCGGCGGAAAAAGCCTCAAGAACATCGGCCACGGACGACGCATTGGCGGCCAGGATCTCTTGCCACAGCAAGGGATTGGACTCGGCAATGCGCGTCATGTCGCGCAGGCCCTGCCCCGACACCGAAACCGAAAGATCATCGGCGTCTAACAGTCGGGCGGCGAGGAGCGAACTGATCAACTGTGGCGCGTGAGATGTCAAGGCCACGGCCCGATCATGCTCGCTCGGATCCATGACGAAAGGTACGGCTCCGCAGGTCACCGCAAGATCAATCACCTGTTGCACACGTCCCGGTTCGGATTCCGGCAGAGGCGTCACGACCCAGGGGCGATCATCGAACAGATCCCTTCGCGCCCCCGCCGGCCCGGAGATCTCGCGGCCCGCCATGGGGTGCCCTCCCACGATCCGGCGTGGCTCCGCTCCAGCCGCCACGGCGGCCGTGAGAGGTGACGACTTCACCGACGTCACATCGGTCACCGTCGCGTCTCCCTGGGCCGAGACATCCGCCATGACCTCACCCGCGCTCTCCGGCGGAACAGCCACCACGATCAGTTCGACGTCGACGTCCCCGCCCCAGGCCGCTCCGGCACCACGGGCGATGGCCTCGGACAGTGCGGAAGGATCGCGGTCGCTGAGGAAGACATCGACGCCGGCGCGTCGCAGCGCCAAACCGATCGATGCGCCGAGGAGACCGCTGCCGACGACGAGCA
>JAYNIC010000216.1:0-3958 GCA_038108715.1 Candidatus Nanopelagicales bacterium
GGCGCACCTCATCACCGACCACGACACCCTTGCGGCCGAGTTCACGTGCCTTGACAGCGAGCACGGTGCGTCCGTCTTCGGTGATCACCGTGAAGCGCCCGCGATCAACCGTCACCACGCGGGCGAGCAGCGCATCGTCGTAGTTGGGGCGGTCCTTTGATCGTGGCCGAGACTTGCCGCGGCCGGGGCGGACGCGGACGTCGTCCTCGTCCCAGTGTCGCCGGTGGCGACTCACGCGGTCCCCGAGATCATGGCTGACCACATGCCGGGGAAGTCGGGGAGCGTCTTGCCCGTCGTCGCAATATCGAGGATCTCCACGCCCGGTACGACCAGTCCCATGATGGCAGCAGCCGTCGCCATGCGGTGGTCGCCGTACGACGAGACCACTCCGCCGTGCAGTGGCGCCGGAGTGACGATGAGCCCGTCCTCGGTTTGCTCGACCCTCCCGCCAAGGTGGCCGATCATGTCGGCGAGTGCGGCGAGGCGATCGGTCTCGTGTCCGCGTAGATGCGCGATGCCGCGCAGATGTGAGGGCGTCGACGCGAGTGCGGCCACGGCGGCAATCGTGGGCGTGAGTTCGCCGATGTCGTGCAGGTCGACGTCGATACCGGTGATGGTGTCCGGCCCGCTGAGGATGAGGTCGCCCTCGAGGTAGTGCAGCGAGCCGCCCATCTGCGCGAAGATCCCGCGAAGGTCGTCACCGGCCTGCGTCGTGTGCTTCGGCCAATCGCGGATCGTCACCGTCCCTGCCGTCACCATGGCCGCGGCGAGGAAGGGCCCGGCGTTCGAGAGATCGGGTTCGATGATGCGGCCGTGCGCGGCGATTCGGGTGGGCGTGAGATGCCAGGTGGCCGCCTCGCGATCGAAGTCAACGTGTACGCCGTGCTCGATGAGCATGTGCAGCGTCATCTCGATGTGCGGCAGACTCGGCAGTGAGGAGCCGGTGTGGGTCAGCGTCAGTCCCTCGTCGAAGCGCGCGGCGCAGAGCAGCAGTCCACTGACGAACTGGCTCGAGGCAGAGGCGTCGATGTCGACGACTCCGCCACGCACATGTCCGGTGCCCTCGACGCGCAGGGGGAGATAGCCGTCGGCGTCGGTGCAGGCGACCCCGACCGAGCGCAGGGCATCGATCAGCGGGCCGAGCGGACGCTCGCGGGCGCGGGGATCGCCGTCAAAGTCGACCGGCCCGGTTGCCAGGGCGGCGACCGGTGGGACGAACCTCATCACTGTGCCGGCGAGGCCGACGTTCACGTGCGCATTGCCATGCAGGGGACCGGGGGTGACCTGCCAGTCGACGTTGCCCACGCGGTCGGTCTTGATCTCGGTGATGTCGGTGCCCATTGCCGTGAGCGCCCCGGCCATGAGATGGGTGTCACGGGCCAACAGGGCGCGCTTGATGGTGGACGGGCCGTCCGCGAGGGCGGCGAGAACGAGGGCGCGGTTGGTGGCCGACTTCGAACCGGGCACGCGCACGGTCGCCGAGATGGGTCCCTCGGCGACGGGGGCCGGCCAGGAGGCGGTGTCGTTCATCACCGCTGAGGGTATCGGCCGGAGTGGACGGTGCCCGGCTGCCTCCGGCAGTCTGATCCCATGTGTGGGAGGTACGCCGCGTCGCGCGAGCCGGCCGCGCTCGTTGAGGAGTTCGATGTCGAAGTGCCTCCCAAGGAGGAACTTCCGCCGCGCTACAACATCGCGCCCACCAACTCCGTGTACGTCGTTCGCGATGGCAAGCCGGACGAGGCCGGCCATCACCCGCGCCGACTCGACATCGCGCGGTGGGGCCTGGTGCCGTCGTGGGCGAAGGATCCGGCGATCGGCAACAAGATGATCAACGCGCGAGCCGAAACGGTCGCCGAGAAGCCGTCGTACAAGCGCGCGCTGGCGAGTCGGCGCTGCCTGCTGCCGGCGGACGGGTTCTATGAGTGGCAGGCGCCGCCCGAGGGTGCGCTGACTGCGGCGGGCAAGAAGCCGCCGAAGCAGCCGTTCTTCCTGCACCCCGCTGACGGGACCGGTCTGGCGATGGCGGGCCTGTATGAGTGGTGGCGGGACAAGGAGGTCGAGGACCCGGAGGATCCGGCGGCCTGGCTGCTGTCGACAACGATCATCACGACGGCCGCCAAGGACAACGTCGGGCAGATTCACGATCGGATGCCGGTGGCGGTACTGCCCGAACAGCGCGCGGCGTGGCTGGATCCGGAGACTGCGGGTGCGGATGTGCTCGCTGAACTGTTGGCACCGAGCAAACCGGGCTTTTGGGATATCTACCCTGTCTCCACCGAGGTGAACTCGGTGCGCAACCAGGGCCCGCAGCTGGTGGAGCGGATCTCCCTCGGGTGATGGGCGAGAGGCCGGGACATCTGCGGGGTCTCGGGGAATGGAACGGGCGCCTGAAGTGTTTCTGCCCCCATGCTGACCGGACTTGCCTCGACGCCCTCGGTAGAAGGTCTGCCGTCATCGCTTGGTCCGCTCTCAGGCGCCGCAGAGCCGACCCCGATACCCTCAAAGGCGATGATCGAGGACGCCGTGGAGACCGAGGAGGAGCGCGCCGCGCGCTTTGAGCGGGACGCGCTGCCCTACCTCGACCAGCTGTACGGCGCCGCGCTGCGGATGACCCGCAACCCCGCAGACGCCGAAGACCTCGTGCAGGAGACCTACGTCAAGGCGTTTGCGGCGTTCGCGTCGTACACCGACGGCACCAACCTCAAGGCGTGGCTGTTCCGCATCCTCACCAACGCCTTCATCAATACCTACCGCAAGAAGCAGCGCCAGCCGCTGCACACGCACACGGACGATCTCGACGACTGGCAGATGCAGCACACCCAGGCTTACGCCACGGGGCAGTTGCGCAGCGCCGAGGCCGAGGCGCTTGATCGGCTGCCCAACGACCTGATCAACAATGCTTTGGCCGAGTTGTCCGAGGACCGCCGCGTTGCCGTGTACCTCGCCGATGTCGAAGGGTTCTCCTACCAGGAGATCGCCGACATCATGGAGACACCGATTGGCACCGTCATGTCCCGACTGCATCGCGGCCGCAAGCAGTTGCGTGGCTTGCTCGAGGAATACGCCATCGCCGAGGGCTACCTCCCCGCACCCACTGGGGGTGAGGAGTCGTGAACGAGCAGCACGCATGTTCGTGCAATGAGGCCCTTGCGAGCGTCTACGACTATCTGGACGCTGAACTCAATGCTGGTGAGGCCCAGGCGATTGCCGGCCACCTGCAGTCGTGCCCGCCGTGCGCCGAGCAGTTCCGCATGGAGCAAATGGTCAAGGCGCTGGTCCAGCGGACGTGTTGCGAGGAGCGCGCCCCGGAGACCCTGCGGGTGCGGATCGTGGCCCAGATCTCCCAGGTGCGCATTACCTACCGCCGCGACCGCTAATCCCTCCCGGCACCCTCCCCGGCACCCTCCCGTCAACTCACGCCGATATTGCGGGCCATATCCCGCGGCAACTACAGGGTTTTTGCGGGGCGTGCGCCCGCGGCAACTGCAAGGATCGTGATTAGTTCAGGGGGCGTGGGAGATGGTGGCACCCGGTATGCCACGATGGGCGGCCGCTGGGCGGCGTACTGTTCGGTCTAGCGGACGAGGCAACCGATTCGGCCGGAGCACCACCAGGAGCAGCGAGGAGTCACCATGAGCAAGCGAGGCCGCAAGAAGCGCGATCGTAAGAAGAAGGGCGCAAACCACGGCAAGCGTCCTAACTCCTGACGTGGAAATCCGCGCCGAGATGGTGGCGCAGGTGCACTCGGTTCTGATCGAGGTCGGCACCGAAGTCGCCGTGGGCGACACTCTGGTCATCTTGGAGTCCATGAAGATGGAAATTCCCGTCTTCGTGGAGCAAGCCGGCACCGTGCGCGAAATTGCCGTTGCCGCCGGTGATGTCATCCAAGAGGGTGACCTCATCGCCGTCATTGGCTTATCGCCCCGTCCGCACATGACCGATCACCGGTCTTACATAG
>JAYNIC010000217.1:0-1829 GCA_038108715.1 Candidatus Nanopelagicales bacterium
CGCCTGGAACCCCTGCCCGATGCCCGCCAGCGTGACCTGGATCGCCTCGCGCAGTGCCGTTCGCTCATTCGGGGAGTCGGCCTCCGTCAAGGCCTAGATCACCTGCGAAGGGGCGGGGAAGGCGCATTGGGTCTTCCCCGCCCCTTCGTCTTGTCGCGGTCGGCGGCTGCGCGCTGACGGGTAGGCTTCGCCGGTGAGTTTGCAGCGGCCCAACCGCAACAGTGTCAAGTGGCGCACCTACGAAGATGACGTGCTGCCGCTGTGGATCGCGGAGATGGACTACCCGCTAGCCCCGTGTATTGCGGCGGCCCTGCACGACGCCGTCGATCGATCCGACACCGGATATCGCTTTGCCGCTGACCTGCCGCAGGTGCTGTCGACGTTCTGGGACCGCCGGATCGGGTGGGCGCCGGACCCTGAGCGCATCATGTTGGTCGGGGACGTTCTGGTCGGTATGGCCGAGACGCTGCGCCGTTTGTCGACGGGCGCTTTGGTCATCACGCCACCTGCATACCCGCCGTTCTTCCACGTCGCCGTCGACGTCGTTGGCCGCGAGCTCGTCGAGGTCCCGCTCATTCCGGGAGAGGGGCTTGACTTCGATGGCCTGGCCACCGCATTTGCCCGCCCTGAGGTGACCACCTTCCTCCTCGGCAATCCGCATAACCCCACCGGCGACATCTGGTCGCGCGATCAACTGCGCCGGGTGGCCGAGCTCGCCCGCGAGAACGATGTCCTCGTCGTCTCGGACGAGATCTGGGCGCCGCTCACGATGCCGGGCAAGACCATGACGCCCTACCTCAGTCTCGGCGAGGACCTCACCGGCCCGGATGTGGCGCTGGTCTCGGCATCCAAAGCTTTTAACCTTGCCGGGCTGAAGGCTGCGCAGATCATCGCCGGTTCCGACGCGATGATGGAGCGCCTACGAACGTCAATCCCTTTGGAGATCAGTTATTCCACCGGCCAATTCGGCGTCATCGCCTCCATCGCGGCGTTTCGGGATGGTGATGAGTGGCTCGACCAGACGCGGGCGCAGATCGCCGAGAGTGCCGGCCTCCTCGACCACCTGCTGACGGACGCGCTACCCGAGGTGGGATACACGATTCCCGAGGCGACCTACCTGGCCTGGCTCGACTTCCGGGCGCTCGGACTCGGGGATGACCCTGCGGCCATTCTCCTGGAGCGCGGCCGCGTGGCGTTGAACTCCGGCCCCCTCTTCGGTGAACAGGGCAAGGGATGGGCCCGGCTCAACCTCGCCACGACGCCGGACATCATCACCGAAGCAGTCGCGCGCATGTCCGCGGCCATGCCGTGACACCGCTCCAGCGATCCCGCGTCGGCGCGACCGCGTTCTTCGCGGTCAATGGCATCGCACTCTTTGCCGTCTGGCCCCGACTCGGGCAGATCCAGGTCGACCTCGGCCTCGATGATGCCGGTCTCGGTATCGTTCTCGCGGTCGGCACCGTTGGTGGACTGCTGGTGGGTCCTCTCGCTGCACCACTGATCCATCGGTGGAACGCCATCTCGGTCGCGTCGGTTGCTGGCCTGCTCTCACTGCCGCCGCTCGTTTTCTTGGGCTGGGCGGGTACGCCGATCGTTTTCGCTCTCGCGCTGGGCCTCGTCCTCGCCGCTGATGCTGTCATGGACTCGGCGATGAACACACGTGCCCTCGAGGTCGAGGTCGTCTACGGGCGCTCCATCATCAACGGGTTTCACGCGTGGTGGTCGCTCGGCGCGATCATCGGTGCGGCGCTGGGATCGCTGTCGATTCTCATCGGTCTCGCGCTCGAGGTCCTCGTCCGCCACGGCATACACCCGCTCGAAACCGGCCA
>JAYNIC010000217.1:1839-3948 GCA_038108715.1 Candidatus Nanopelagicales bacterium
CGCTCGGACCCTTCCTACTGATCCTCGCGGTCGTTTCCGGTGTCGTGCTCGCCGTCGTCTGGTTCATGGGCGCCGGTGCGGTCCCCGAGGGCGAGCAGGAGCGCAATGCCAGCGATCGCGGTGACACCGCGGAAATGTCGCGACGTCAGGCCTTCGTCACCATGATGGCGTCCGGTGGAATCCTGCTCGCACTCTTCATTATGAGTGCGATTTTGGTGGAAGACGTCCCTGTTCGTTGGGGGTCGATCTATCTGACATCGATTAGCGGGTCGCCCGGTACATGGATCGCCCTCGCGTACGTCGGGCTCACCACCGCGATGACCATCGGCCGTTTCACGGGGGACCGTCTCATCGACCGATTTGGTGAGGTGCGGTGGATTCGCGTAGCGATGACCGCCGTTGTCCTCGCCATGGGGGGCGCGCTGCTCATCGGCAGTTCCTGGGCGTTCGTGCTGGCCAGTATCGTGTCGGGCTTCGGTGTCGCCACACTCTTCCCTGCGGCGATCCGTGCGGCATCGCGGCTACCGGGAGTCACCCCGGCCATGGGCGTTGCCCTTGTCACGTGGTTCTCGCGCATCGGGTTCGTCATCTCGCCGCTTGTCGTCGGCTTCATCGCGACCGGTGCTGGCATCGGGTGGGGTGTGGCGCTGGTGGTCTTCGCCGCGGCCGCGATCGTTCCCCTGTCCTCGGTCTTACGGCGGAGTGCGACTCCCTGATGGATCTCTCGCTAGCGCAGCACGCCCGCCTGGACACGTGGGGGATCGACTGCCTGGATCCGGTCGATCACCAGCCGGGGCTCTGGTGGGCCCGCCAGGGTGATCGCTTCGTCGTCGTCAAGACCGGCGAGCCGGCCGATCGCGCACGGGAGGCAGCCGCGCTACGCGCCTTCGGCCCCGCGGCCGCTGATGTCGTTGCCTATGACGAGGCACTCGCTCTGCTCGTGGTCGAGCGCATGATCCTCGGCGATGACATCCGTCCCCTTGCCCGGGCGGATGACGATGCAGCGACCCGCGAGATCGGATTGCTGATTGCTCGGCTGCACACCGATCAGCACGTGGCCGAGGATCTACCTGCGCTGGCACGTAACGGCGCTGCCTTCGCTCACCCGGCAGATCCGCGCCTACCCGCCGACGACGAACAGGCGGCCCGGAGCGTCTTCGACGACCTCATCGCGGCCGAGGTGGAAGCGGTCGTTCTCCATGGGGATCTGCACCACATGAACGTGCTGCGTCACGGTGAGCAGTGGCGGGCCATCGACCCGCACGGTTGGGTCGGTGATCCGACGTTCGAGGCGGCGGCCATGCTGGCCAACCCGCGCAACATGCTCGAATCCGGAGATGCGCGTGGCATGGACGGTTCGGATCTCGCGGCACGGGTGCGGCGTCGGACGCGGATCGTCGCCGAGGTCACCGGGTACGACGTTGAACGCATTGAGGCATGGGCGTTCGTCGGCTGTGTCATCGCCGAACTGTGGATGATCGAGTCGCATGACCTCATCCACGGCGCCCCCTTGGCCGTGGCGCAGGAGTTACTTGCGCGACAGGCATAGGCGGCTTAGCCCGCTACTGCGCGCGTAGCGATCCCGCGATGTCGATGACGAAGCGGTAGCGGACGTCGGAATCCTTCACCCGCTGCCACGCCTCGTTGATGTCGGCGATGTCGATAACCTCGACGTCCGCCACGATGCCGTGCTCGGCGCAGAAGTCGAGCATCTCCTGAGTGGTCGCGACACCGGCGAGCTTGGCCCCCACGATGGTGCGCGCCTCGCCCACGAGGTTGCCCGCCTCGAAGGACAGCGGCTGAACGGGCAACCCGACGATCGCCAGGGTGCCGCGAGTCTTCAGGAGATTGAGATAGGCATCGACGTCGATGGAGGCTGACACGGTGCTGAGGATCATGTCGAACGACATCCGCAGCGGTTTGAGCGCGGCTGGATCATGCGTCGCGACGAAGGCGTCGGCGCCAAGGCGGCGGGCATCCGCCTCCTTGCCGGGGCTGTGACTGAAGACGGTGACGCGCGACCCCATCGCCTTGGCGATCCGGACGCCGACGTGGCCGAGCCCACCGAGTCCAATCACGCCGACCTCCTTACCGGGACCGGCGTAGGAC
>JAYNIC010000218.1:0-3945 GCA_038108715.1 Candidatus Nanopelagicales bacterium
GGCGCTTTGCGGGGTGATCCGCAAGATCGCGCCGATGACCTCGATGAATTGCACTTGTACGTCGTCGAGGTAGACGCCGTCGCGTGCCGCGGCAATAGCGGGCGCCAGCACGTCGGCCAGCGGAAGCCGACCCCATTGCCCCAGGGCTTGCAGGTACCCGGGCAGGCAGCCGGGAGTGGCGACCGAGCCCCAGCCCGCGTGGAAGACCTGCTCGACGCCGGATGCAAAGGTCACGGCGAGGGTTTCGACGTGCGGGGTGCGATCACCAGCGCCCAGCCCCGGGACGTCGACGAAGAAGTCCGAGATCACGGGGTCCTCGCCCGGTTCGCGGACGAGTAGGAAGCCGCCACCGCCGAGGCTCGACAAGGTCGGTTCACTGACCGCGGCCGCGAATCCGGCGGCGATGGCGGCATCGACAGCCGTCCCACCTGCTTCGAGCGCCGCGACCGCAGCGGCCAGTGTGGTGGCCGATCCGCAGGCCACCGCTGCCGCGCGGGGACCGCCCTGCGCGACGACCGGGGCAGCGGCCGCAATCTCGTCGTACACCCCCCGCACGCTAGCGAGGCGGCCTAGCCTGGAAGCGTGGGTGTGCCGTTCCAAGCTTCAGCGGGGGCCAGTCTCGGCATCGAGGTCGAGGTGGCCCTTGTCGATGTCGAGAAGGGCGGGCTCGTCTGCATCGCGCCACAGGTGCTGGAGGAGGTGGCCGCGACATACGACGGTGGAGAGCACCCCAAGATCAAGAAGGAACTCTTCGAATGCACCGTCGAGGTCATCACCGGGGTGTGCCGGACGGTGGCGGAGGCCCGCCGCGACCTGGCCGACTCCATGCTCGAGGTGCAGGCGGCGGCGGAGGCCCGGGGCGCGGGGTTCATCGGGGTCGGTCTTCATCCCTTCACCAATTGGCAGGACCTGTCACGTTCGACCGGTGAGCGTTACCAGCGCCTGGTCGACACCATCGCCTGGCCGGCGCGACGACTGGTAACCCACGGTGTCCACGTGCACGTCGGCGTGCGCTCCGGTGACAAGGCGGTCGCGACGGTCAACGCACTCTCGGGCTACCTACCTCTCTTTATTGCCCTGTCCGCCTCGAGTCCGTACTGGCACGGAGAGGACACGGGGCTTGCCTCCACGCGAACCAAGATCTTCGAGGCCATGCCCACCACGGGATTGCCTCCGCATCTCACGGACTGGGACGACTTCAACGCCTTCCTCGACACGCTCATTACGGCGGGAAGTATCGAGACGGTGCGTGAAGTTTGGTGGGACATCCGGCCGCACCCGGGCTACGGCACGGTGGAATTGCGCATGTGCGACGCGATGCCCACCCTGTGGGAGATCTGCGCGATGGCGGCGCTCGCGCAATGTCTCGTGCGATCCTTCGACGTCATGATGGACCGTGGGGAGTTGCCCCCGGTTCCGCGCGAGTGGGTCCGTCGCGAGAACAAGTGGCGGGCGACCCGCTGGGGTGTCGAGGCAGACCTGGTCGTCGATGACGCGGGCAATACCAAACCGCTGGTGGAGATCGTGCGCGAACTGGTGGACCAACTGATGCCCGTGGCGCAGGAGTTGGAGTGCACCACGGAACTCGGCTATCTGCTGGACATCACCGAGTCCGGGCCGAGTTATCTGCGGCAGAGGGCCATGCTCGCCGAGGGCGCGGGCTTCGAAGACGTGGTGGAACATCTGCGTCACGAGATGCTCAATGATGTCAGGGGGTCGGCGTCCACGTGACCTCGGCTGTTGACGCGCTCGTGACGACCCGCGAGCACGAACTCGTGGCGTTTCGACGCCGATTGCATACACACCCCGAACTCTCGTACGCCGAATATGCGACCACGGAAGCGATCGCCAACCGGCTACAGGTTGCCGGCCTTCAACCGCACGTACTCGGTATCGGCACGGGACTTGTCTGCGATGTCGTCGGCAACGCCGCGGGACCGGTCATCGCCCTTCGTGCGGACATTGACGCACTCGCCATGCCTGATGGAACGACCACCGAATACCGGTCCAAGGTGAACGGTGTCGCTCACGCCTGCGGCCACGATGCGCACAGCGCGGTCGTTCTCGGTGCCGGGCTGGCACTGCGCGCGCTCACCGAGGTCGAGGAGGTGCCGGGCACCATCCGGCTGATCTTTGAACCGGGCGAGGAGGCCGTGCCGGGCGGAGCTGTCTCCATTATTGAAGAGGGGTGGCTCGAGGGAGTCTCGGCCGTGCTCGGCTTGCATTGCGATCCCAAGATCGACCTGGGGGAGATCGGACTTCGACCGGGGTCGATCACAGCCGCGTCCGATACAGCGACGATCATCCTTCGCGGGCCGGGTGGTCACACGGCGCGCCCGCAACTGACGGTCAATCTCGTTTCGGTCATGGCTGATGTCGTACACCGATTCCCTGACGAGGTCACACGTCGTATCGACTCTGACGACGACGTCGTCGTCGTTTTTGGTGCGATTCATGCGGGGGATGCCCCCAACGTCATCCCGGCCGAGGGTGCCTTGCGCCTCTCCGTACGCTGCGCGGACCGAGACGCATGGACGCGTGCCGAGTCCGCCGCGCGCGCCGCGCTCGACGCGATCATCGCCGGTACCGGAGTAGCAGCCGAGTTGGAGTACTACCGCGGCACTCCGCCGGTGGTCAACGACGACGGGGCTCTTGAGCTGCTGCTGCATGCGGCCCGAGAGACCGTGGGGCCTGCGGGCGTCGTGGAGACTCCGCGGTCCATGGGAGCTGACACGTTCGCCTGGTACGGCGAACGGGTCCCTTCGGCGTACGCCCGACTCGGGACCCACTCCGGGGACGGCCCCCGGCTGGATCTGCACGCTTCGTCTTTCGATATCGACGAACGGGCAATCGGGATCGGCGCTCGCCTCCTCGCCGCGGCAGCCCTCGCCGGCCTACGCAGGAGTTGACCGCGCGCAGGAGGGCTCCGAATCGCGCGAGGGCGAGGTTCACGGCAATCTAGAGCGGTGAATCCGCTGGACTACCTCGCCGATGCCGCAGCCACCGGCTTCCGCAAGCTCGTCTCCGGTGACCCGGAGGGGCAACCGGACTGGGTGCGCGAACTCGAGAACGGCGAGGATCTTGGCTACTTCGGGCCGGGATCGGCAGCGTGGGCCGTGCACGGCGGACTGCCGACCATTGTCGGGGGGATCCGTGCCCTTCTGCTGCAGGCGTTGCACCCGCTCGCCCTCGCCGGCGTCCAGCGACACTCGCGCTACGAGTCCGATGCCCTCGGCCGCCTCGCCGGAACGACCCAGTGGCTGACGGTCGTGACCTTCGGTGACACCGCGCAGGCCGACCGGGAATGTGCGCGCGTGCGCGGCATGCATCGCAAGGTCCGGGGCACGATCTCGATTGATGACGTTGATCGTGCCTATTCCGCGAGCGACCCCGATCTGCTGCGCTGGGTCCACGTGGCGTTCACCGAGTCCTTCCTCGCCACCCATCGCATCTGGGGTGGGCCGATCCCCGGCGGCGAGGACGCGTACGTGGCCGAGTGGGCCAAGGCCGGTGAACTCGTCGGTGTCGTCGACGCCCCACGTTCGGTCGCCGAGCTCGACCAGCAGATGGCCGACTTCATGCCGGACCTTCGCTATGACGAGGCGACCAGACGCACGGTGCACTTCGTTCGGCAGGCACCGCTGCCCTTGGCGGCGCGACCGCCGTACGCCATCTTGGTGGCGGGCGCCATCGCATCGTTGACCGATGAGGAGCGACGCCTGCTGCGCCTCCCCACGACTCCGTTGACGTTCGCCAAACCGGCGGTGGGAGCCCTGCTCGCCGGTATGGGGGCAGCGCTGGGTCGACAAGCCCCGGCCCAGCGCAACGCCCGACGTCGCGCGGCCAAGATCGACCTAGTCGATGTTGGCACCGGCCAATCGGATGCGATGGGCGATAGCGGTCGCGGCCGCGGCGGGCAGTAGCGCACTCCACAGTGCCGGGGGG
>JAYNIC010000219.1:0-3923 GCA_038108715.1 Candidatus Nanopelagicales bacterium
CTGGTCCCGCGGCCGCTCCAGCGATTGGCATGCGCTGCCTCCTGATCTAGTCGCCGAGGTCACCTTCGACCAATTCGAGGGAGATCGACTACGGCACGTGGCGCGGTGGCTGCGCTGGAGACCAGATCGGACACCTCTTTCGTGCACCGTCGAGCAGATCCCGCGCCCCGATCCGGTCGATATGGCCACGTTCCTCAGTTAGCCCGCGGTTCGCCAACCTTAAGGCTTCCGCAGGATTGTCAGAAGTGCGTAAGGAACTCATCAGGGGAATCTTGGCGAGCACGAATCTGGGGCTCGGGCATGTCAACGTGGCTGCACGCAGTACCGCCACGCACGAACGCATAGGGACAGACCCACGAGGCATTGATCGCACCCACGAGGTAGCGCAAGGACAGGAGACACCATGAACGGACGACGCACGATGGCGGCCACCGCCGCAGCCATCATCCTCGGCACCGGCGCTGTCGCCGGCGCCTCCGCCGCCCAGGCACACGACCGCAATCCCGACCAGGGCATCGGACAGGGCAAGCGCCCCGGACCTGACGCGACCAAGGGCGAGCACAAGGGTCACAAGGGCGCGATCAAGGACCGCTGGCTCGAGAAGCGCGTGGACCGCACCGTGACGGACGAGGCGAAGTCGGCACTCAAGGACGCGCTGTCCGCCGCCCGCGCGGACTTCAAGGCTGCACTCGACGCCGCCGGTGACGACGAGGCTGCCCGCAGCAGTGCACGAGACGACTACCGCACGGCGGTCGCCGCGGCGCTACTCGCCTTCGACACCGCAACGTTGCCCGCCGACCAAATCGCGCCCGTGACCGACTACCGAGTCGCCGTGGAATCAGCAACGGAGACGCTGCGCGAGGCCGTCATTTCGGCGAAGCAGGAGTTCAAGGCATCAACCGCCGACGCCCACGCGGCCCTGAAGGAGGCGCTAGCCGCCGCGACCAGCCGCGAAGCGCGCAAAGCCGCCTACTCGGCGTACCGCGAGGCCATCGCGCCGGCACGGGAGACTCAGCGTGCCGCGGTGAGCGCCGCCACCGATAGTTTCAAGTCCGCAATCGAGACCGCGCGGAGCACGCTCGAGGCCGCCATCTGACAGGCCTAAATCCCCCGTCGGCCAGGCCGGCAGCCCCCGCCGGTGCGGGTCGCCAAGGATCCCCTCCTTCATGCGGCCCGCACCGACCTGTCGTGAGCGTTCCCCTGGCGGGGACGGACCTGCCAACACCAGCGTTCGCCGTGGGAGCATGGGCACGGCCACCTGGGAAAGGGGAATCATGCAGGTCGACGGATTCGAGTTCTTCGGGCACATCATCAACAACGAGGAAGTGCCCTCCGTGGACGGCGCCACCATGCCCGACATCGATCCATATACGCGCGAGCAGTGGGCCACCATCGCGTGCGGCGGCGTGGCCGACGCTGATCTCGCCGTCACTGCGGCCCGTGATGCCTTCGACCATGGCCCCTGGCCGAGGATGGGCTTCGAGAAGCGGCAGCAACTCATGCATCGCCTTGCCGACCTCATGGAAGAACATGCGGACGAACTCGCGATGGCGGACACCCTCGACATGGGCAAGCCAATCACCCAGTCTCATCACGACGTGACGCGATCGGTTCTCAACATTCGCTTCTTCGCCGATCACGCCCGAATGTCGACCGGCGAGGCGCTGCCGATGGACAGCGGCCATCACGCCTACACGGTGTACGAGCCGGCCGGAGTCGTCGCCGCGATCTCGCCGTGGAACTTCCCCCTCATGCTGGGCACCTGGAAAGTTGCGCCCGCCCTGGCCTGGGGCAACACCGTCGTATGGAAGCCCGCCGAGGACACGCCGACATCGGCCACGATCGTGGGACGTCTCGCCGTAGAGGCAGGCTTCCCGCCCGGCGTTCTCAACATCGTGCACGGCTACGGGCCCGACTCGGCCGGAGCGGCTCTTACCCAGAACCCCGACGTGGACCGCATCACGTTTACCGGCGAGTCCGGCACGGGCAAGATCATCACCGGCGTGGCGGCCCAGAACCTCACGCCGGTGAGCCTGGAGTTGGGCGGCAAGGGCGCCAACATCGTGTTCGACGACGCCGATCTCGATAACGCGGTGCACTGGGCGATCGAGGCGATCTTCCGTAACGCCGGCCAGGTCTGTCTGGCCGGGAGTCGTCTCTACGTTCAGCGCGGCATCTACGAGGAGTTCATGCGCCGCTACAAGATCGCGGCCGAAGCATTAGTCATGGGCGACCCGAAGGATCCAGCAACGCAGTTCTCGTCGGCTCTCGCCAGCCAGGAGCACTTCGACAAGGTGTCCAGTTACCTCGGGACCGAGGCACTTGGCGGCGGCCGCATCCTCACGGGTGGACTCGGTGAGGGGTGGAGCGTCAAGCCGACGATCGTGACAGACGCACCTGGCGACGCGCGCGTGGTCAAGGAGGAGATCTTCGGTCCCGTGACTGTTGCGACGGTATTCGATACCGAGGACGAGGCCATCGCGATGGCCAACGACACGCGCTACGGCCTCAATGCGATGGTGTTCACGGAGAATCTCTCTCGCGCACATCGGGTGTCCGGCCAGCTGAAGGCCGGTACCGTCTGGACCAATTGCTTCTTCATCCGTGATCTGCGTGCACCCTTCGGCGGAGTTGGCGACTCAGGCCTTGGCCGCGAGGGAGGCAATTTCAGCCGCGAATTCATGACGGAGCCGAAGGCCGTCGTCATGCAAATTGACCGCGGATAGACGTCGCCCACTTGCCGCAACCCAACCGGGTGCGACTGAGTGACGGCTAGTTGGTCTTCTTGCGGCTCGGCTGCACCCGCGGCGGCTCCCCCGGCATCTTGGGGTAGTCCGGTGGGAACGGCATCTCCCCGAGGCCCCGCTCGTCCACGTCGGCCTGCCACATCGCGAGGGCCGCATCAAGGTGCCCGGGCGACTGCCCCAGACGCTCCCAGGGATCTCCCGACGTCGTTAGTCGCCGCGGCACAGTCGCGATGGTGAACTCCCCCGGATCCACGTCGGGCAGCTCCGCCCAGGTTACCGGCGTCGACACGGGAGCCCCCGTCCGCGGCCGCAAGGACCACGCTGACGCCATCGTTCGATCGCGTGCCATCTGGTTGTAGTCCACGAAGACGCGGGCGCCCCGCTCCTCCTTCCACCAGGCCGTTGTCACCAGCTCCGGCAGCCGGCGCTCCAATTCCCGGCCCAGGGCGATCGCCGCATGCCGAACATCAAGGAACTCCCAGCGCGGCTGTATCGAGCAGAACACGTGCAGCCCCCGACCGCCGCTGGTCTTCACATACGGATCAAGCCCCACTTCCTGCAGAAGTTGACGGAGCGCCTGCGCCACGATGACGGCCTCGCCGAAACCCGTGCCGGGCTGTGGGTCGAGGTCGAGTCGCAACTCGTCCGGGTCATCAGGCCGATCGGCATGCACGGGCCATGGATGGAAGGTGACGCAGCCCTGGTTCGCGGCCCACACGATCGAGGCCTCGTTAGCAGGACACAACTGCACGCCGGTTCGGCCGGAGGGAAACGTCACGGTGGCCGAATCGATGTAGTCCGGAGCGGACTTGGGCAGATGCTTGTTATAGAAGGAGTCCAGCGAGCGTCCATCGATGAGGACCCCGTCCGGGAAGCGCTGCATCGTCGTGGGACGCCCCCGCACTTGCCGCAGCAGCGCGGGTGCCACCGATCGGTAGTAGCCGATGACGTCGCCCTTGGTAATCACGTCCGCCCCCATAACCCACATGGGACGGTCAAGGCTGCTCACCCGCACCTCAATGCCGTCAACCGGGACGCTCGACCCCGAACCCCTCGCCGTTGCCACCTCCGCACGTTACCGCCGCTAGGGTGTCCCCCGTGTCCTCAACTGTGCTGATCTTCCTGTTCCTCGGCATCTTCCTTGCGCTGTTCGGCCTGGTCTTCACCCTCTATGGC
>JAYNIC010000220.1:0-1897 GCA_038108715.1 Candidatus Nanopelagicales bacterium
CTCCTGCGCGAGACGCTGGTCTCGCAGAAACATCTCGGCCTCCGGGGGGAGAGCAAGCTGCAGTCGATCCGCCGCGACCCGCGCGACGCGCCGGAATCGTGCGGCCTCCCGATCGCAGAAGATGCCGCCCCACGTGAATGGGACGGTCTCCCTCGTGGCGACCGTCTCGGGGAAGAGCACTGCCGAGTGGCTGTCGTAACCCGACGTGAACCCGAGGAACTCGATCGGAACAAAGGCCGCGTTGTCGTACGACGTGCGTTCAAGCTCGGCGATCCACTCCGGCCACACGGTACGCACGGCGACGGCTTCGACCTGGCGATTCGGATTGCCGTTCTGGGTGTACATCGGGAACACGGCGATGTGCTCGATCCCGTCACGACGATGAGTCTCGGGTCGGAACAGCTGCAGCGAGTCCAAGAAGTCCGGCACGCCAAGTCCGGCGTCGACCCAAGCGCGAAAGTCTTTAGAACATGCCTGCAGATATGCCGACTGGTGCGGTACCAACGGCGCGAGATCATCCACCGCCGCCAAGATCTGCCCGATGGCGACCTCCGCGGCGGCGCGATCGCCGACGACGGAGCCGTCCTTGGCCTGCTCGTCACGTAGAACCGCCACCGCATCCACCAGCGAGGTCCAGGCCGGGTGCGCTGTGATGGCGCTTGGCGACTCGGCCGCACGATGCGCCGCCGGACCTGCGGCCGTCCAGGTCACCAGTTGCTGCCACAGGCGAGCATGGTCGAGATCTCCGATCGAGTCATCGCCGACGAAGTCCGAATCGGCGGCAACGACGACGCGACCAGCACCCGCCTCCACGCCGGCGATCACCGCGACGCCTGAGGGCGCGGCGGTCGGATGAGTTCGCGCGAAAACGAAAGCATCTTTCGGGGTCTTCAGATACCCCGCCCGATAGACGCATGCCGACGTGACACCGGCAAACACGTCACTGCCCCCCGCCGGCGTGAAATCCAGCAACGGCCAGGTCGAGACATCGTTGAATCGATGCGTGGGGTCCTGCACCGTGGCGTTGACGATCTCGACTCCAAACCGCTCCGCGATCGTCGCGAGGTTGTTGCCGTATTTGGCCTGCTCCGTCTCGGCGAGGATGACCAAGCCGCCCCCGGCGCGGACGAAGTTCTCGATGGCGGCGACCTCCGTGTCGGCGTACATCGGATCGCCCGAGCCGACCGTTGACTCCCACTCGTCGGTCGAGCAGTGCGGCAAGACGAGCACGTCCGCGTCCGCGAGGATTTCGGCCGCCAGCGTCCCGCTGGTGTGAGCGCGGACCTCGAATCCGGCACCACGCAGACGTTCGGCAGCCAGAACATATGAGGAGTCGGCCGGATTGGCCGGGCTCATGGCCGCGGCGACCTCGGGTCGCATAGACCACGCCTGACGGTGGCTCTCGTCAACGAGAACACGCGCGAGGGGACGCATGGACGCTCCTAGGAAGAGGGAATTTCACAAATTCTAGGCTCACTCAGGATGATCATTGGCGCAGCGACTCAAAATCAGGAAATCTTCCTGCCTCCACCCTTGGTGGTCCCTGGCGCCGCCAGATGAGGCCGCATGTTTTCCGACCGTCGTGGCGACATTCCGGTGCCCCGACCAACCCGGAGGGTGAGTAACCGACAGACGAGGGCGCGGCGGGCGCTCATCGCGCGCCCCATAAACGTAGGATCCTTGACATGAATACGACATTTCGCATTGCGGCCGCGGCCGCTCTGGCTGCCGGCTCGCTCGCCCTCGCCGCGTGCAGCGGCTCCTCCGACTCCAGCGACTCTGCCATTGGTGGCGGCTCAGCCGAGTGCACCGAGCAGATCATGGAGAGCAACGCCGAAGGTTCGGCGAAGGCCGCGGGCCTTGAACTCATCGATACCAAGAGCTACCAGTGTGAAGA
>JAYNIC010000220.1:1907-3915 GCA_038108715.1 Candidatus Nanopelagicales bacterium
GTGTGAAGACGGCTGGGCCATCGTCTTCGCGATCACGAAGTCCGGGGACATTGAGCAGACGACTGCCTTCGTCTACGAAGCTGAAGGTCCTATGTGGGCTCAGAAGCAGCTGGACTCGCTGTGCAACGGCAATCCAGACGGTGCACCCAAGGACATCGTCGACCAGGCCTGCGCCCTGCGCTAACCCCACGAACCCCAACGCCGAGCGGCGGGTTCTGCGACCACCTGTGGTTTATGACCCGCCGTTCGGTGTGCCGGGCCACGGCATGGCGTGTTCAAGTTCCAGGGCCACGGAGAGTAGTCGCGCCTCCTCACCACGAGGCGCACCAACCTGAACTCCGATCGGCAACCCTGCAACCGTGCGCGCCAAAGGCAGAGATATGGCCGGCGCCCCCGTGATGTTCTGCCAGGCGGTGAAGGACGCGAATTGCAGGATGCGCACCAGTGGATCGTGCACGGGTACCTCGGGACCGAGGTACCCAATCGGCGGGGCCGGATGTGACACAACTGGCGTTACTACGATGTCGAAGCGCTCGTAGATGTCCTCCGGCGCAGCCGCCACGCGCTTGAGTCGACGGATACTGCCGGGCACCCGGGCGGCCTGCTGCACAAACATCGAACTCAGGCCCTTGGTCAGTGCTTCGGTCTGCTTGCCGTCGAATCCCTTCCCGAAAATGCGTGACCCTGTTCTTTGCATCATGAAGGACAGGAACGCCCAGTAACGCAGGAAGTCGCGGCCGAACTGCTCGTCGAGTTGCGGTGGGATGTGCTCGACCTCGTGCCCCAAGGCTTCAAGAGTGCGTCCAGCGGCGAGTACGGCATCGCGGGTCTGCTCCTCAACAGCAAGTCCGGACACGCCCTCGGTCATCACAGCGACGCGCAGTCGGGCTCGCTCGGGGCGCACCACCATGCCGACCGGCGGCAGGTCCGGATTCGCGAAACGGCGCTCGGATTCGGCGAAGAAGTACGCCGTGTCGCGCACCGAGCGAGTGAGTACACCCTGATTGACGATGTGGATCGGCAGGGTTTCTAGTTCGGCGCGGTCCGGGAAGCGGCCCCGGGTGGGCTTCAAGCCGACGAGTCCGCACAGGGCCGCCGGGATACGGATGGAGCCGCCGCCGTCGTTTGCGTGAGCGATCGGGAGGGCGCCGGAAGCCACCAGGGCAGCTGAGCCGCCGCTGGATCCACCGGTGGAGTGGCCCACATTCCACGGGTTGCGTGTTGCGCCGTACGTCGTTGACTCGGTGGTCGGCGTGAGACCGAACTCGGGCAGCGTCGTCTTGACCAGGGGATCGAATCCGAGTCCTCGGAAGTGTGCGACAAAGGGCATGTCCTGGTCAGCCGGGGTGCTTGGCGTCGCCGCGGAACCGTGTCTCGTGGGGTAGCCGGTGAGGTCCTGGTTGTCCTTCACCGCGGTAGGGATCCCGCGGAAAGGGCCATCGCCCGCCGGCTCGAGATCGACGTCGCACACGACGGGGTTGAGGTCGCCAGCGGCCGCAGCGATCCGGGCGCGCGCCGACTCACGCAGTTCGCTGGCCGACACCTCCCGACGCGTCAGTCGATGCAACAACTCCATGACATCGTCGCCGCCCAGGGCATCATCGGCGCGGACATCGATGCGACTATCCATGGATGGCCTCCGCGAGGTCGTCACTGTCCACTTCTCGGGGTAGCACGATGGCGGGGACAGCGCTCGCTCGCATCAACTTGTGTGAGAGGTCCCCAAGGAACACCCGCCGCACTGCCCCCAACCGGCTGGACGCCAAGACAAGAAGGTCGGAGTCCTCCCAATCGAATCGGGACATGGCACGCTCGGCGGTGTCTCCCTGCACGACTGTCCCGTGAAGTGGATAGTCGGTATGTGCCATGAATTGCCGCTGGGCCTCCTGCTCGTGTTCGACGAGCGTTTCCATCACGAGCCGTTCCGGATCGCGACCGAGGCGCGAACCCACGATCCGCGTGGCACGGATGACCACGGTAAGCAGGTGAACCGGCAGCGATCGCGGAC
>JAYNIC010000221.1:0-3840 GCA_038108715.1 Candidatus Nanopelagicales bacterium
CGTTCAACCTCGAGACCGTGAGCACGCCGTTCTTCACCTCCGCCGCGACGTCCATCTCTGCCATGCCGGTCCAGCCCGACTCGACCACGAGTTCGGCGAGGTACTCCTCCGCGGGGAGTCCGACCGCGGAGGCCTTGACGCGCATCGGGAGGTCCTTGCTCACCAGGACGACGTCACAGCCCTCCGCCGCCAGATTGCGGGCCACCGCCAGGATGCGGCTGTCGTTGTCCCCGAGCTGAAAACCGCTCGGAAGGACGGACGTATCGGTGTGGTTCAACTCCACGCGGACCGTGCCGCCGGCATCCCCGACGGGGAGGGGCTCGTCCAGCCGGCCATGCGTGACACGCAGGTCATCCAGCAAGCGCAGTGCCGAGCGTGCGAAGTAGCCGAGTTCGGGATGCGTGCGCTTTGCCTCGAGCTCTGTGACCACCACCACCGGTACGACGACCTCGTGTTCATCGAACCTCAGCAGTGCGTGCGGGTCCGAGAGGAGAACCGAGGTATCCAGGACGTAGGTGCGATGGGCGGGGCGGCGGGACCGGGTGCGCGCAGCAGCCACAAAATCTCCTAGCCAGCGCGTCGCGCGGCGGCGCGCCGTGTCCGGCGGGCCGACCGGGTGCCGACCCGATACCGGCGACCCTAGGCGGGCGGGCGCTCCGGCCCGCCGCGCCACGCCGTGGCATCGGGTGAATTCCCGGTCCGTTCTTTCGTCAGATCATCGGGCTTAGCCCGCACATGTGACCAAAGAACGGCTCTGCTGCCGCCTAGACGCCGTAGCGGCGGTGGCGAGCGGCGTACGCCCGCAATGCCCGCAGGAAGTCCACGTGTCGGAAGTCGGGCCAGTAGGCCTCACAGAAGTAGAACTCCGAGTGCGCGCTCTGCCATAGCAGGAAGCCCGACAGTCGCTGCTCCCCCGACGTGCGGATCACCAGGTCGGGGTCGGGTTGGCCGCGGGTGTACAGGTGCTCGCCGATGTTTTCCACGTCGATGCGAGCAGCCACCTCGTCCAAGGACTCGCCACGCTCGGCACTCTCCACGAGGAAGGCGCGTACGGCGTCCACGACCTCGCGGCGGCCGCCGTAGCCGACCGCGACGTTGACCCAGATGCCTTCGACGTCGGCGGTGGACTCTTCGGCATCCTTCAGCAATCGAGCCGTGTGGTCCGGTAGCAGGTCCAGGGCTCCCATGGGGTGAATGCGCCAGCGCCGGGTCTGGGCCAGGTCGGTCACCGTCTGCTCGATGATCGCCTGGAGTTTCGCGAGTTCATCGGCCGGTCGGGACAGGTTGTCGGTGGACAGCAGCCACAGGGTGACGACCTCGACGCCGGCCTCCTCGCACCAGCCGAGGAACTCCACGATCTTCGCAGCACCGGCCCGGTGGCCGACATCGCTGGCCGATCCCTGACTGGTCGCCCACCGTCGATTGCCATCGAGGATCACACCGACGTGCCGCGGAAGGCGCTCAGCGGGGATCTGCCGTCGCAGCCGACGCTCGTATGCGCCGTAGACGAGATCGGACAGTGCCACGACCCCAAGGCTAGACCGACTCGATGCCGGAGCCGGGCAGGTCTGCGCAACCCGTGCGCGGGGTGGCGGCGCTACCGGGGCGGCTGGACGGCCAGCACTGCCTGGGCCACCTGCTCTTCGGTCGTCACGGGGGCGTCGCAGGTGAAGTGGTGACATACGTAGACCGCCGAGGCGCCGTCCACGAGGTGTCGGTCTGCCAGGAGTGGAACGAGGGAGTCGGGCGAGCCGACGGCGACCGCAGCCCCGGGGGAGGTCCCCATGAGGGCGGTCCGGTGCAGACGCGCACGTACAGGATCGTCGGACTCCCCCACCACGGCCACCTCGAGCGGTCCGACGGCCAAGGCGGTCGCGGCTGCCAGTCCCCAGCCCACGGCTCGGGGCGCCGACGCGGCGTACGTCGCGACAATGTGCAGCGCCGACTCAGCGGCCTCGCGGTAACGCGAACTCCCGGTCAGTGCCGCCGCCGTGAGGAGCGCCTGGGCTGCGGCGAGCCACCCGCTCGGCGTGGCCGTGTCGGACGGAGCCGTTCCGGTCCCGAGGCTGGCCAGCGACGTCGGGGTTGTGGTGGGGAAGGTGGCATGCAGCGGACCACCCGCGAGCGAGTCGAGGATCGGCGCGATCTCGGCGTGCGACCGGAGAGCACCCCAGCCGAGACCATCCACGAGGAGCACCGTCACCCCGCGGGGTTCGGCAAGGTGTTCGCGCAACCCAAGCGAGTCGGCGACGCCCGGCATTCCCAGCAATGCGGCGGCGCTCGGCATGACTTCCGCGAGTGTGCCGTGACCGTACGGCGGGACCTGGGGTAACGACGTCATCGCAACCGCGCGGCCGTCGCCTCCGAGAGGGCCGCGGCAAATGCCAGGGTGCGGGCAACAACGTCCGGTCCGTCTGCCGTCTCGGAGACCCGTAGGGACAGATCGTCATTGCTCGCGGTCCCGGTGTAGCCGTGGTCGGCCTCACACTGCGGATCCGTGCAGCCCGCCGGTTCCATGTCGATACGGGACACCGCACCCCACCCGATCGTGAGTACGACCTCGCGCATCGGACCGCCCGTCTTGTGCCGGGCCGGATTGGCCACGACACGGGTCACCACGACGGAATCCACCTTCTCCAGTCGCACTGCCTCGGTGGACGCCGACGCGTAGGGATGCGGGCACGAATCGTCGGGGCCATGCTCATCGGTGTGGCCGACGATCAGGCGTGTCGGGCTCAGCACGAGGACGGTGACGTGCCGCCGCAATTCATCTCGATCGAAGGTTGCCTCGTGGTGAACCACATACGCCACGAGGGGCTCCCCGGCCAGAGCCGTGTCGAGCGCGTCTGCTACCAGGGCGGGGTAGTAGCCGCTTCGCTCAATGTCCGTGCGCAGGCGCCCATGCATCGTGGAGGCGTCGGTCATTGCGACATCTTCGCATCTGTCGACGTGTGCAGATCCATGACCAGCCGGACGACGCCGTCCTCGTAGCTCCGCGTGAGGGTCAGTCCGCCGTGGGCGAACGTTGTCATCATGCGACCATTCTGCGGCAGGACCTCGGCCACGAATTGGGAAATGCCCCGATCAAGCGCTGCGTGCACAAGGTGATGGAGCAGAGCACTGCCCAGGCCACGCCCCTGGTGGTCATCACGGACCAGGAAAGCCACCTCAGCACAGTCCTCGTCGAGGCGGTCGAAGCGACCCACTCCAACGATCTCGCCGCCATCGAGGGCGATCAGTGCCACGCGATCGCGGTAGTCCACGCGCGTCAGGTGCCGCAAATCTGCCTCGGATAACTCCGGGTGCGGCGCGAAGTACCGAAGGTAGATCGAAGCGTCCGAGAGGGCGCCGTGGAAGGTCTGCAGGGCGGGGGCATCGTCGGGAGAAATGGGACGGATGACCACATCCAGTCCGCCTCGTAGGTGATCTTCCGTCACCCAGGAGGTCGGATACTGCGGATCGGGCACAGGATTACGTTATCGCGAGCCTAACCGCTAGCGTCCTGCGCGTGAAGAACGCGATCAAGCTCTCCCGAGAGGTGAGTCAGGCGCTGCAGGATGGAACCCCCGTCGTTGCGCTGGAGTCCACAATCGTCAGTCACGGTCTCCCCCGGCCCGAGAACCTTCGCGTGGCACGCGCGGTGGAGGAGACCATCCGATCACGCGGAGCTGTCCCAGCCACCATTGCTGTCATCAAGGGCACGGTGACCGTCGGCCTCGACGACGCTGACCTGGAGTTCATTGCCCAAGACGATGACGTCCTCAAGGTGAGTGTGCGTGATCTCGGCAGCGTTGTGGGCCTCGGTCGGTCCGGCGCGACCACTGTCGCATCGACGTCTCA
>JAYNIC010000222.1:0-3817 GCA_038108715.1 Candidatus Nanopelagicales bacterium
ACGATCACCGGGACGCCGCCTGCGAGCTGAATCGACTCGGGGTACGTCGTCCAGTAGGGGGCGGGCAGGATCGCTTCATCACCGGGGTCCAGTAGGGCGGCAAACGTGTTGTACAGCGCCTGCTTGCCACCGTTGGTGACAAGCACATGATTTGCCGTGACTTCGTAGCCACTATCGCGCAACGTCTTGGCCGCGATCGCCTCGCGCAGTTCGGGGAGCCCAGCGGCCGGCGTGTACCGGTGCCAGCGCGGATCTCGGCAGGCGGTGACGGCGGCGTCGACGATGTAGTCGGGGGTGGGGAAGTCCGGCTCGCCGGCCCCGAAGCCGATGACGGGGCGCCCGGCGGCCTTCAGCGCCTTGGCTTTGGCGTCGACCGCGAGCGTCGCTGATTCGGAGATGTCACCGATCCTGCGCGAGATGCGTTCCATGGGGAAAGTCAATCAGGCGTGCGACGTCAGGTCAGCAGGTGGCTGCACGGGGGCGAATTGGACCCAGGGTGAACCATCCGCGTAGACTCCCGGGGCCGGTGGCTTTCCCACCCTTGCGCAAGCCTGCCCTGCGGGCCCGCCAGGGCGTGATCGCTGCCTGAGGGCCGTAGCTCAATTGGTAGAGTCCCGGTCTCCAAAACCGGTGGTTGGGGGTTCGAGTCCCTCCGGCCCTGCGCAGCACGAACTCGACGACAGGAGGATGCGGTGAGCGAGACCCGCAGCGACGCTGGTCTGTCCATCTTCGGACGGCTCGCCCTCTTCCTGCGTCAGGTGGTCGCCGAGCTTCGCAAGGTGATCTGGCCGACGCGCAAGGAACTCGTGACCTACACCATCGTGGTCATTGTCTTCGTCACCATCATGGCGGGGATCGTGGCTGGGCTGGACTACATCTTCACCCGAGGGGTGTTCCTCATCTTCGGATGAGGACCCGATTCCAGGAGTCTTTACCCGTGACCGACATGCCCACGACCGACCCCGCCGAGGCCGACGCCCCGGCGGTTCCCGCTGTCGTGTTCCAGGGGGAGACGGCCGAACCCGAGCACGTTTTCGCTGTGGATGAGTCCGCGGCGGCCACGGACGAGGGTCCGGCGGTCGAGGTAGAGACCGAAGACGTCGTCGACGACGCCGAGGTTGTCGCGCAGGTTGTCGAGGTCGATGAAATCCCGACCGGCGAGACCGAAGCCGATGGTGACGAGGACGAGGTTGACCCTGTCGAGGCCTTCCGCGAGCAGATGCGGTTGTCCGTAGGCGACTGGTTCGTCATCCACTCGTACGCCGGCTATGAGAACCGCGTGAAGACCAACCTCGAGACCCGCATCGTCTCCTTGAACATGGAGGACTACATCTTCCAGGTCGAGGTGCCGATGGAGGAGGTCACCGAGATCAAGCAGGGCCAGCGCAAGTTGGTCCGCCGCACCAAGTTCCCCGGTTACGTCCTGGTGCGCATGGACCTCACCGACGAGTCCTGGGGCGCCGTACGACACACCCCCGGCGTCACCGGCTTTGTCGGCCACGGCCACCAGCCCGCCCCACTCTCGCTGGACGAGGTCGTCAACATCTTGGCGCCCGCGCCAGAGCGAAAGGCCGGTGCGCCAGCGGCCGCCGGGTCCGCGGCTGCGGGTTCGGGTGGCGCTCCTGCCGCCGAGATCCAGGTGGACTTCTCGGTGGGCGATTCGGTCACTGTGGTGGACGGTCCTTTCGCCACCTTGCACGCCACCGTCTCCGAGATCAACATCGAGGCTCAGAAGGTCACCGGCCTAGTCGAGATCTTTGGTCGTGAGACTCCCGTCGAACTGGCCTTTAGCCAGATCCAGAAGAACTAACCCCGATCCAGCAATAACTCACCACGAGGAAATAGACCATGGCTCCCAAGAAGAAGATCGCCGGCATGATCAAGTTGCAGATCCAGGCTGGCCAGGCGAACCCGGCACCCCCGGTGGGTCCGGCGCTCGGCCAGCACGGTGTCAACATCATGGATTTCTGCAAGGCGTACAACGCCGCGACCGAGGGCCAGCGTGGGCAGGTCATCCCCGTTGAGATCACCGTCTACGAGGACCGTTCCTTCGACTTCACCCTCAAGACGCCCCCGGCGGCAAAGCTCATCCTCAAGGCGGCTGGCCTGGACAAGGGCTCGGGCAATGTTCCCCGCGTGATGGCCGGCACGATCACCCGCAATCAGGTGCGCGAGATCGCCGAGACCAAGATGCCGGACCTCAATGCCAACGACATCGATGCCGCCATGCGCATCATCGAGGGCACCGCCCGTCAGATGGGCGTCACCGTCAGCGAGTGACATAACACGACACAGACCACCGCTACGCCGTAGCGGTCGTGGGAGGGCCGAGCGCGGTCCGCACACCACACCTCCACTGAACACAAGGAGCAGCACATGAAGCGCAGCAAGGCCTACCGCCAGGCGATGGAACTCATCGACCCCGAACGCCTCTACACCCCCGCCGCCGCTGTGGCCATCGCCAAGCAGACGGCCAAGACCAAGTTCGACCCGACCGTCGAGGTCTCCATGCGACTGGGCGTTGACCCGCGCAAGGCCGACCAGATGGTCCGCGGCACCGTTAACCTGCCGCACGGCACAGGCAAGACCGCCCGCGTCATCGTGTTCGCGAATGGCGAGAAGGCCGAGGAGGCCCGTGCGGCCGGCGCTGACGAGGTCGGTGGCGATGAGCTCATTGATCGCGTGGCCGGCGGCTGGACCGACTTCGACGCCGCTGTCTCGACCCCGGACCTCATGGGCAAGGTGGGTCGCCTGGGCAAAGTGCTCGGCCCCCGCGGCCTCATGCCCAATCCGAAGACGGGCACGGTCACGATGGACGTCGCCAAGGCGGTCGATGACATCAAGGGCGGCAAGATCGAATTCCGGGTCGACAAGAATTCGAACATGAGCTTCCCCATCGGCCGGGCCTCCTTCACCGAGGAGCAGCTCGCCGACAACTATGTGGCCGCGCTTGAGGAAATCATGCGCGCGAAGCCGTCGTCTGCGAAGGGGCGCTTCATCAAGAAGGTCACCGTCTCCACGACGATGGGCCCGGGTATCCCGGTGGACCCGCAGGCCACGAAGGCCGGCTCTGCCACCGAGCCCGAATAGCCCCGTTTTGACGTGCGGGCCTGCGGGCCCGTACCCTCACCACCGACCGAAGACCGCCGGTTCAGGCCCGCAAGGGTCGGACTAAGGACCCGGCACCCACCAGGTGCCAGCGGGTCGCCTGCGCAGGTGATCGCCTTCATGGCGCCCCGCCTGCGCGCGCGACTCACGTACGCCAGCGGCCCGCAAGGGCCGCCCGACGCAGAGCAGGAGGACGCATGGCGCGCTCAGACAAGGAAGACGCAGTCGCCGAACTCGCCGAGGAGTTCCGTACGTCGTCGGCCGCTGTGCTGACCGAGTACCGCGGACTGACGGTCGCCCAGATCACCGCCCTTCGCCGTTCCCTCAAGGGAGTGGCCAACTACGCGGTCACCAAGAACACGCTGACCAAGATCGCCGCGCGGGAGGCCGGCATTGAGGGTCTGGACGATCTCCTCAGCGGTCCGACCGCTATCGCCTTCATCAAGGGTGACCCCGTCGAGGGCGCGAAGAGCCTGAAGGACTTCGCCAAGGACAACGCGCTCCTCGTCCTCAAGGCCGGCTACATGGACGGCCGCATCCTCGACGCCAGCGAAATCAAGAAGTTGGCCGACCTGGAGTCGCGTGAGGTCCTGCTGGCGAAGCTCGCCGGCGCCATGAAGGCTTCCATGAGTCAGGCTGCCGCACTATTTGCCGCGCCCCTGTCCCAGGCAGCGCGCACGGTGGATGCGCTGCGGGTCAAGGCCGAGGC
>JAYNIC010000223.1:0-1800 GCA_038108715.1 Candidatus Nanopelagicales bacterium
CCGCGTCGGTAGGCGAACTCTTTGCCTCCGCGTGGAGGACCACCGGCCGCTCCTGAAGAAGCAGAGCGCCGGCCGCCCCGGCGACGGCCTGGGCAATCGCGAACAGCTCGGAGTCGGCCGACTTCACCGGGCCACTGTGCCACTAGCCTTCGCCCGTGCGCTTTGTGGGTCCGTACGCGGACATCCTCAAGATCCCCGGCGCCGCATCCTTCAGCGCGGCGGCGTTCATCGCTCGGCTGCCCATCGCCATGGTCGGCCTGGGGATCGTGCTCATGGTGAGCGCCGTTCGCGGCTCATATGCTGAGGCGGGCGCAATCGCCGCCGTCTACACCGTGAGCAGTGCCCTCGTGAGCCCACTGGGCTCGCGTGCGGTCGACCGGTGGGGACAACGGCGGGTGGTGCGGATCCTCGTCGTCGTCCACGCGAGCGCACTGGCGCTGCTCGCGCTGCTAACAACGGCGGCGTGGCCGTTCGCGATTCTCCTCGCGGTGGCCGTCATCGCAGGGGCAACGCAGCCGGCCACAGGCGCGCTCGTCCGAGCTCGCTGGGCCAACCTGCTGGCCGACGATCATCGACTGGGCACGGCATTTGCGTTCGAAAGCCTGCTCGATGAACTCATCTTCGTCGTGGGCCCACCCCTCGCCACCATCCTCGCCGCGGCTGTCGCCGCGCCGGCCCCCGTCTATGCCGCAGCACTGTTGGTTACGGTGGGTTCGACTCTGCTGGTGGTGCAGCGACGCAGCGAACCCGAGCCGGTCGTCGCGGTTGAGCACGCCGACATCCGGCCACTGCGAAGGCCGGGAATGCCGATCGTGCTGTTCTGCCTGTTCGCCATCGGTGGAGTCTTCGGTTCCGTCGACGTCGCCACGGTGGCCGCTGCCGACGCGGCAGATGCGCGTATTGCAGCGGGGCTCATCCTCGGGGGCTACGCGGCCGGTTCGATGGTCGCCGCGCTGTATGTGGGCAATCGCAGCACCGGGCGTGGCAGCGAGTACCTACCTCGTCTCCTCGCCATCGCGGGACTGCTCCTCGGGCTCGTGTCACTGCCCCTCGCCCTGGCGCCGAACCTCGTGGTCCTCGGCGTCGTCGTCTTCGTTGCTGGGCTGGCAGTGTCTCCCGTGCTCATCGCGTGCTTCACTCTCGTCGAGCGGTTGGTTCCCGCACGTCAACTCACCGAAGGCTTGACCTGGGCCATTTCCGCGATCGGGCTGGGAGTGGCCGTCGCGGCCAGCCTCACTGGGTGGTGGGTGGATGCGATCGGCAGCGGAACGGCATTCTGGCTGACAACGGGCGCCGGAGCGGCCGTCGCGATTGGTGCCCTGGCCGGATTCCCTGCGTTGCGTCGTGGGGTATCTCCCCCAACCGGACCCGACGTCAGATAGCGTCTGGGGGTTATCGCAAGAGGGGAGAGAGCGCTGGACCCGCTCACGCCGCGCGAGATTCAAGCGCGCATCCGCACGGGGGCCACTCCGCAGGAGCTGGCCGACGAGTCCGGCATGCCCCTAGCCGCCGTCGAACGGTACGCCGGTCCCCCGTTGGCCGAGCGTGCCTGGACCGTTGAGCGTGCCCAAGAGGCGGTGATCCGGCCGGGTGAACGTACCCTCACCGCAGTAATGGGCGCGGAGGCCACGGCCCGCGGCGCCGGACCCGACGACATCGCGTGGGATGCCTGGCGACGTCCAGATGACCGTTGGGCCGTTGTGGCCACATTCGAGGCCGACGGTTCGAGTCGGCGGGCGACCTGGGTCTTCGATCCACGTTCGAAAGCCGTAGTGGCCGACGACGCGGTGGCCTGACGCG
>JAYNIC010000223.1:1810-3810 GCA_038108715.1 Candidatus Nanopelagicales bacterium
CACCGAGGACGTTGTCATCCCTATGCGCTCAAGTCGCCGCCATCACACCGAGATCATTCCGACTACCTCGACGTCACGCGCGAAGAAGGTCGATCCTGAGGAAGTCTCCGCAAAGGCAGGGGCTGTCGGAGACGAGCCCGCCGAAGAAGACGTGGCAGAGGTCATCGAGATCACCGACGCTGGTTCCGACGACGAGACTGGCGACGACATTCAGCAGGCGCTCGACGTCCCCGCAGAGCCGATCCGGAAATCCAAGAAGGGCCGACGCGCCAGCGTTCCCAGTTGGGACGAGATTCTTTTCGGTTCCCAGTCCGAGGACTGAATGTTCCTGAGCCCGACCCCGCACCATACGCGGTTGGCCTTCGGCGTCAGGCGAAGGGCAGGGGGTCAGGCGAGACGTGCTCGCGACCGGCCTGCCGCGCGGTGATGCCGCGACGATGGTGTTGGCGACACAGCACCTCGTAGGCGATCTCGCCCGTCCCGACATCTCCGACGACTACCTGATCTCCTTCGCGTTGAATCTCGCCGCCGATGGTTCGTGCCTGGTGCGTCGCTCGACGCCCACACCAACACAGGGATGCCACCTGCAGAACCTCAACGCGATCAGCAAGTTCGATCAGCCGCGCAGAACCCGGGAAGAGCTTGGTGCGAAAGTCTGTTGCGATCCCAAAGGCAAATACGTCGATGCTGAGGTCATCGACGATGACGGCGAGTTGATCGATCTGCTCAGGGGTGTAGAACTGCACCTCGTCACAGATGACGTAATCGACACGATGACCCTGGGACAGTAGGTCGACGACGATACGTCGAATGTCCACCTCGGCGTGGACCTCCATGGCCGCCTTGGCGAGCCCCAGGCGACTGGACAGGGTTGAACTCCCGGCTCGGTCGAGTTGGGTCAAGATGAGTCCCGATCGCCCGCGGGATGCGTGATTGTGGTCGGTCTGCAGCGCCAACGTCGACTTGCCACAGTCCATCGTGCCGGAGAAGAAGATCAGTTCAGCCACGGTCCGATCCTCCCCTGGCCGCCAGCAGCGGAATCATCAGGTCCTCCTCGGTGAGCGAACCATGCTGGCCCAGCAGCGATGACACTGCCCGGTCGACCTGATCGCTGACCAAGGCGACATCATCCCTGGCCAGTGCCAGCACATCGCCAATCCGATCTTCATGGTCGCCAATAACCTCGCCGAAGAGTCCCGCGGCTATCGCCTCGCGGCGCGTCAACACCCAGGCGGCATCCCCAAGGGTGGTGCGCCACGCATCAGCGACATCGTCCGTTGCTCCGGCTCGCGCGTACACGTGTCGCATCCGTGGTTCACCGGCAACGAAGCGGATCCCGTGTCGAAGTCGGGCATCGGCATCGATGTCGATGCGATTCTCGCAATCGATCATGCCGTGGTCCGCCGTCACGACCAGGAGGTGATCCTCCGGGAGTACGTCGAGCAGTCGGCCTACGAGGTAGTCAACGTGACGCAGTTCCTCACGCCAGGCCTCGGACCTCACACCATGAACGTGACCAGTGCGGTCGAGGTCGGACCAGTAGGCGTAGGTGAGGGAAGGACGCTTTTGGGCCGCGGCCGCGACTTCCGCCACCCGCTCGCCGAAACTATCCGCACCGCGATAGTTCCCACCGCGCAGCGCCGCGCGCGTCAGGCCACTGTGCTCGTACGGCCGGGGCGCAACAGACGCGACGGCCAGGCCATGGCGCTCGGCCCGCTCCAAGAGCGTCGGCTCGGGCTGGACTGCGAGTGGGTGCGGTTCATCACGCCAGGTCAGTGGATGGAGCACATGACCGCTGTCGGGCAGGTAGAAGGCGGCGCCCACGATGCCGTGCTCCCCCGGAGCCATCCCGGTCCCGAGACTGGCCAACGACGTCGGAGTTGTGGTGGGGAAGGTCGCATGCAGCGGACCTCCCGCCAGCGAGGCGAGGATCGGCGCGATCTCGGCGTGAGCCTCCAGAGCACCCCAGCCGAGCCCGTCCACAAGGAGCACTGTCACGC
>JAYNIC010000224.1:0-1234 GCA_038108715.1 Candidatus Nanopelagicales bacterium
CGCTTCGACCCAACCGGCCCGATGATCGAGCCCAAGATGCGGTACGCCGGGCAGGAGCAGGCAGCCGGAGGCAACCCCCTGAGCTTCGGGCGTGCTCGGTGATGTCTCCGCCGGCGGATGCAGCACCAGGATCGCGGGTGGTTGCGGGTCGGCGAACTGACCGGGCCTGGGCGCCCCGTCGCCGAGCACCGGACCCGCTGCGGTCACCAGTCCGACAGCGTCCGGATCAGGCTCGTCCGGCACCTCGTCGATCGCTCGGAACACAGTGGTCGTCCCGAGCAGTCCGGGCATCGCGGCGAAGCGCACGGCGACCGCGAGGAACTGGGTCCACTCGCGCGTCGATTCCGGCCAACGACCGGACAGGATGAAGCCGGCCAGGCTGCGGTCGCGGCCGGCGAATGCGGAGACCTCGATCGACATGACCGAAGACTGCGACAAAGTGGGGTTAGCAGACAAGCACCATCGAGTGCTAGGTGTCGCAGAGTCGCCCGCGTCGCTTGCTAGTTCTCGCTGACGAAACAGAACACGTTGCCCTCGGGGTCGAGCAGGCGGATCCACGATGTGCCGACCTCAACCACCGGCTCGCGGTCGACGCGAGTGGCGCCGAGTGCCACGGCACGTGAGGCGGCCGCCTCGATGTCGTCGACGTGAAGGTCGATGTGCAAGCGGTTCTTCGCGGTCACCGGCTCGGGCACTCGTTGGATCACCAGCCGTGGTCCGAGCCCGCTCGGATCGACCAGGGACCAGTACACGCGGTCGGGCGTGTCGAAACGGTCCTCTTCGGGAACGTCGTACCCGAGGGTGGCCGACCAAAAGGTGATCATCAGGACCGGATCGTTGACGTCGAGCGCCATCTCGATGTGCATGGCGCGCAACCTAGCGCCCACTTCACCCGCCGAGTGTCGAGAAGCGAGGTCGATTTCCGGCGTGTCGCACCCCGTAACACGACACTCGGCGCATAGAAGGGGTCCATGGAGCCAGACGATCATCACGCCCTGCTCGTCATCGACGTGCAGCAGGGCTTCGATGACCCAGCCTGGGGGCGGCGGAACAATCCGGATGCTGAGGCGAACATCGCGCGACTGGTCGACCTGTGGCGATCAGCGGGAGCACCCATCGTCGTTGTGCGCCACGACTCCACCACGCCGGGCTCACCGCTGCGACCGGGTCAGCCCGGCAACGATTTGCGGCCCGGAATCGATGGCGACGTCCTGATCACCAAGAACGTGAACTC
>JAYNIC010000224.1:1244-3430 GCA_038108715.1 Candidatus Nanopelagicales bacterium
CGACCTGGACGCCTGGCTCACCGACCGAGGCGTCAGGCACGTGACGATCTGCGGCGTCACCACCAACCACTGTTGCGAGACCACCGCGCGCATGGCGGGCAATCTCGGGTACGACGTCACCTTCGTCCTCGATGCCACGCACACCTTCGATCGAGTGGGGCCAGACGGTGTCACGGTGACCGCCGACGACCTGGCTCGTGCGACCGCGGCAAGCCTGCATGGTGAATTCGCGACGGTCGTGTCGACCCGCGACTTCGTTCTTAGATCAGGGGCGTGAGACGACGTCGTCGTTGACGACATCGGCGAGCAAACTTGAGGCAAGGTCGCGTCGCAGTGACAGGCCGATGCCGTGCTCCAGCAGGCTCGCAGCCGCGTTGCCGTTGGACTGCTCCGCAGCGAGCCGGGTCTGATGGGTGGCAATGGCTGTCACCGTCTGCTGGATCGTGAGCCAGTCCACGCCGGTGACCTCGTCGACCATGTGCTGGGGGAGGATCACGCCCCAGCGCTGCCAGCCGTCAAGGTCAATCGGATCGGCGGTGGCCGCGGCGCTCGCCGTGACGGCCAGGCGTACGCCCTGATCGGACAGGGCGCGCAGCGCCTGCTGGGCGCCGGTGGGAATCGTGTCGAAGACGGCCACCAGCCGTGCGCACTGCGCGCGGTCGAGTGTGGGAATGAGCAGGTTCGGTAGTGCCAACTGCCCGATCTCCGGATGCAGGAGCACTGCGGGCAGCGGCAGCAGCATCGGTAAATCAACGACGTCGGTTTCGCTCATGGCGGCGGCGGCCCGGGCGAGCATGGCGCGCACCGCATCGGCGGCGAGTTCGGGCTGACGGTTCACCACGGACGAGAAGGCACTCGGCGTGGCAAGACTGCGCGATCCGAACTCGCGGGCCCAACCGACCTCGAGCCATACGCCGACCAGGTGGTCCCCCGCCAGCGCCAGCATCGGCGTGTAGGTGGTGGGGAAGTGCTCGGCCGCTTCGGAAGATTGCAGGTCATCGCGCAGCGCCGCACGCACGTCGATGGCCGTTGCGGGAGTTGGCGCCCCGCTGCCGATGATGTCTTCCGGTGTGATGTCGACCGACATCACGGCGTCCACCTCAAACGGGTTGCGGGCGTTCTGGTCGATCTCAAGCCGCTCGCGGGCGTGCTCAAGTAGTCCGGTGAGGGTGAAGTCGTCGACCTGCTGAACGGCGTACCCCAAGGAGACCTCGATATGTACGCCGAGGTCGCTGTGGGCGGCTGACACCGAGCCGTGGTCGTTGATGTGGCGCTGCAGATCGCGCAGGGTGCCGATGCCGTTGCGGATGACCGGCCCCGCGCCGAACGCCACCCAGATGCGCCCCCCGCCCTCGTAGGCGGTGAAGACCTCGTGACCGGTGAATCCGCCGTAGCCCTGCACCAGGCGCATGACCTGCGCGGTGGCGGCATGTTCGAAGCGTCCCCCGGTGAGGGCTCCGAACGCGTCGATGGCGAGGACACCGATGAGCAGCGAACGGCTCTGCGGACTGGAGTCGGTTCGCTGCCGCAGCTGCTCGTAGGCCTGTTCCAGGGCGTCCATCGTCGGCCACAGGTCGGTACCGAACAGGTCGTCAAAGGCCGACGCGAGGCGGTCGTCCTCGGACGCGACGATGGGCGTGAGGATCGAGGCAGCGGCCAACTGGTGAAACTGCGCGGTTACCGTGCGCGAACGATTGATGAAACGTGCCGGTCCGATTGCGCCGGTAAGGGTGATGTCGGAGGAGTCCGCGTGGCCTGGCGTCGAGTAGATGGGGATGCGCAGCGATTGCTGCACGGGGAAGGCCTGCGGATCGATAGGCGGGTTGAGCCGGTACCGATCGCGGGTGGCCTGGTAGCGCACGATCGAGCCGTCCGGACGGCGCAGCGTGACCAGCGCATTCGTGGCACCGAAGATGGACAGGGCCATGCGTGCCGTCGTCGCGAGCGAGGCTCGGCGAACCAGGTCCGGGTTGAGGGAGCCGTCGGCGATGCGACCGAGGAGATCGGTCTGGTGCTGACTCCAACGGCGCATCGTGCGCTGCGCATCGGTGCGCCACAGGCTCACGGACATCATCCACATGAGCAGCCATGCGGCGAGGAAAATGCCGTAGGCCGCCAGGATGCCGGCAACCTCTGGGCTTCGCGGCTCAATCCACTCGCCGACCGACAAGGTCAGTGCCCCGAGC
>JAYNIC010000224.1:3440-3760 GCA_038108715.1 Candidatus Nanopelagicales bacterium
CTCACGAGGATGATGGCAAGACGGCGCGTGTCGGCTGCGTCCCGGGCGAAGGCCCAGGGCTCGTGGATGCCCTCCATCCACCGCTCCAGGGCGTTGAGAATGAGGCCCACGGACATCGCCACGAGCGCGCCGAGAAGCAGCGGTACGGGTGAGGTCGTGCGCAGGCCCGAAGCATCCAGTCCCGCGACGATGCCGAACGCCGAGGCCGCCATGATCGCCGCGCGGGAGCCATTCCACAGGGAGTGGAAGCGTGCGTTCGGATCGAGTGGTCCGGGGCGGAACTGGATCACCGTGCGAATCACGAGTGCGACGGAGAAGGC
>JAYNIC010000225.1:0-3246 GCA_038108715.1 Candidatus Nanopelagicales bacterium
CGCTCCCTCGGAAACGAGCCACCCGAGTGCTAGTTCCACATCGTGGTCCGGCGTGCGCATAGTGGTGGATGCGGTGACGCCGTCGACCTCGATTTCCAGGGGTTCCTCAATGGCCAGCATGTCGGGAACCGCACTCACGGAGCCGTTGCGCACGTGAAGCACGCGTCTCCGACTCGTTGACCCCATGCGGTGAACCTCTCCGTTAGATGGCAGGGCCAGCCTAGGGCGCGCCCTTTCGCTGTGCCCACCACGTCGCCTACCCTTGTGGCGACAAAGGATTTTGTGCTGCCCCCGCTAAGGAGTTGTGCCCGTGGCCGGACACGCGCCCTGGTCGGCTACGGTCGCCCGGGAAGTGCTCGAAGCATTGCCGTCGTACGAGCGATTGATGCTGCCGGCGTTGCAGTGCATGCAGCGCACGTTCGGATATGTCCCGGACGAGGCCCTCGATGTCGTTGCGGATTTCCTCAATGTCAGTCGCGCAGAGGTCTATGGCGTCCTCACCTTCTATCACGACCTGCGGCGTGCGGCGCCGCCGCGAACGGATATCAAGCTCTGCGTTGCAGAGGCTTGCCAGGCGCAGGGCTCCCGTGAACTCGTCGCCGCGGTCGAGGAGGCGTACGGCGTACGCCTGGGCGAGGTTAATTCCGATGTCGAGATCAGCGAGGTGTTCTGCCTCGGCGATTGCGCGCTCGGTCCGGCAGCGATGATCAATGGACGGCTGCGCGGCCGATGCACGGTTGACTCGGTGCGAGCGGCGGTGACCGCATGATCACGATCTATGTCCCGCGCGACAGCGCTGCGCGATCGGTGGGTGCTGATGATGTGGCACGCGCGATCGCGCAGTGGTCCGTCGAAGAGCACATCGACATCGACCTCGTCCGCAATGGCTCGCGTGGTGCGCTGTGGCTCGAGCCGTTGGTCGAGGTGGTCACTTCAGAAGGCCGCATTGGGTACGGCCCTGTCTCAGTCGAGGATCTGCCAAGCCTGATCGAAGCTGGCTTCCATGCCGGCGGCGAGCATCCGCTTCGGGTCGGTGTCGTTGACGAACTGCCCTGGCTGGCCAGTCAGCAGCGCGTCACCTTTGCGCGAATGGGCATGAGCGATCCGCTGGATCTAGAGGCCTACCGCACGACGGGCGGACTTCACGGTCTCGCGCGTGCCCTCGAACTCGGCCCGGACGAGACCGCTGCCGAGGTTCTCGCCTCCGGCCTGCGGGGCCGCGGGGGCGCGGGCTTCCCGGCCGGTATCAAGTGGCGCACCGTTCTCGAGGTGTCGTCGGCCACCAAGTACGTCGTCGTCAACGCCGACGAGGGCGACAGCGGCACCTTTGCCGACCGGATGATCATGGAGGGCGACCCCTTCACCCTGCTCGAGGGCATGGCCATTGCCGGGGTGACCGTCGGCGCAACGCAGGGCGTGGTCTACATCCGCTCCGAATACCCCGATGCCATCGCCACGATGCGGACCGCCATCGACATCGCCCGACTCGATGGTTGGCTCGGGGATGACGTCCTGGGCTCTGGGCGCGCCTTCGATATCCGCGTGGTCGAAGGGGCCGGCTCCTACGTCTGCGGTGAAGAGACCGCCATGTTGGAAAGCCTTGAAGGCAAGCGCGGCATGGTGCGCGCGAAGCCTCCGATCCCGGCGCTGGTCGGGCTGTTCGGTCAGCCGACCCTTGTGCAGAACGTCCTCACCATGGCGGCCGTGCCGGGCATCCTCGCCGAGGGCTCTGGGCACTACCAATCGCTCGGCGTCGATCGATCGCGGGGCACGCAGGTCTACCAACTCGCCGGCAACGTCGCCCGTGGCGGAATTGTTGAGCGAGCATTCGGCCTCACGCTGCGGGAACTGGTCGAGGACTACGGCGGGGGGACCCGTGCGAGCCGTTCAGGTCGGTGGCCCATTGGGGGCCTACCTGCCGGCGTCCGGGCTCGATGTCTCTCTGGACTACGAGTCCCTCCTGGAGGCTGGTGGCATGCTCGGGCACGGCGGCGTGGTGGTCTTCGATGACACTGTCGACATGGCTGCTCAGGCGCGGTTCGCGATGGCCTTCTGTGCGGCGGAGTCCTGCGGCAAGTGCACGCCCTGCCGGATCGGATCGGTGCGCGGTGTCGAGGTCATCGACCGCATCGTGGCTGGAGTCGACCGCGAGGAGAATCTTCAACTGCTCGACGATCTGTGCCACACCATGACGGATGGGTCGCTGTGCGCGATGGGCGGATTGACGCCGCTGCCGGTGCGTAGTGCCCTCAACGACTTTGCCGAGGACTTTCATCGCCCCGCGGAGGTAACGCCATGACACTCCTGCACGAGCCGGACTTTGGTACGCCGGCCAGCTCATCCGATCAACTGATCGAGGTCTGCATTGATGGTGTGAGCGTCGAGGTGCCGGCCGGCACCTCGGTGATGCGGGCGGCCGCCGAGGCGGGCATGGCCGTGCCCAAGCTCTGCGCGACCGACTCGCTGCAGCCCTTTGGCTCCTGCCGGCTGTGCCTGGTCGAGATCGACGGCAAGAAGGGCACGCCTGCCTCCTGCACAACGCCATGTGAGCCGGGCATGTCGGTTCGCACCCAGACACCACGACTGGAATCGCTGCGTCGAGGCGTCATGGAGCTCTATATCTCCGATCACCCCTTGGACTGCCTGACCTGCCCGGCCAATGGCGACTGCGAGTTGCAGGACATGGCGGGGGTCGTGGGCCTTCGTGAGGTGCGCTACGGGTACGACGGCGAGAATCACCTCAGCGAGCCCACCGACGCTTCCAACCCGTACTTCTCCTTCGACGGCTCCAAGTGCATCGTGTGCAGTCGCTGCGTGCGGGCCTGCGACGAAGTTCAGGGCACGTTGGCTCTCACCATCGAAGGACGCGGCTTTGACTCCAAGGTGAGTCCCGGCGGGCGAGATTTCCTGTCGAGTGAGTGCGTGTCATGTGGCGCCTGCGTCCAGGCCTGCCCGACGTCCACACTGGAGGAGAAGTCGGTCATCGACCTGGGCATGCCGACACGCACGGTGCTCACCACCTGTGCCTACTGCGGCGTCGGCTGCTCCTTCAAGGCCGAACTGCGCGGCGATGAACTCGTCCGAATGGTGCCGGAGAAGGCCGGGGGCGCCAACGAGGGGCATTCCTGCGTCAAGGGCCGCTTCGCCTGGGGGTATGCCACCCATGCCGATCGCGTCACCGTGCCTCTCGTGCGCGACTCCATCGAGGATCCCTGGCGTGAGGTGACTTGGGACGAGGCCATTGCC
>JAYNIC010000225.1:3256-3759 GCA_038108715.1 Candidatus Nanopelagicales bacterium
TCGCGATGCACCAACGAAGAGGTGTTCGTCGTACAGAAGATGGTGCGGGCCGCCTTTGGGACGAACAACGTCGACACCTGTGCCCGGGTCTGCCACTCGCCGACCGGTTATGGTCTCAAGCAGACCTTCGGCACCTCCGCCGGCACCCAGGACTTCAAGTCGGTCGCCGAGTCCGACGTCATCATGGTGATCGGGGCGAACCCGACCGATGCGCACCCGGTCTTCGGTTCGCGGATGAAGCGCCGCCTGCGCGAAGGCGCCCATCTCATCGTCGTGGATCCACGACGGATCGACCTGGTGCGGTCACCGCACGTGCAAGCCGACCATCACCTTGCCCTCCAACCGGGGACCAATGTCGCCATCGTCAATGCGATGGGACATGTGGTGGCCACCGAAGGCCTCGTCGACCGAGAGTTCGTGGCCGAACGCTGCGACCCGGCCAGTTTTGCGGCCTGGGAGGAGTTCATCCGCGGCGAGGAGAACTCCCCGGAGGCGGTGGAACT
>JAYNIC010000226.1:0-3743 GCA_038108715.1 Candidatus Nanopelagicales bacterium
CGGTGGCGACGTACGACGAGGAGGTCGTCGGGCAGGGATCGAACACGCCGTGGCGCAGGTGAGGGAACTGCATCAATCCGGTGTCCCGGGTATTCACCTCTTTACGATGAATGGCCTGGGCGCGACGAAGCGCGTCGTATCTGGTCTGCAGGAAGGCACGGCGAGCGCGCCGTGCGGGGTCGGTGAGGAGTCCGTCGTGAGGCGCTCGAAGGCGTTGATCTCGGCCGCTGGTCTTGCGGTCGTCGCCCTCGTTGCTGCCCCCGCTCTCGCCGCCGCTCCGATGGGGCCGGCACCGGCCGTGCTGCCGTCCACCGAGTCAGCGGCCAGTGGAATCCCCCAGGGCATCGCGCCCGTGCTCGATCCACTGCTGCAGGATCCGAGCCTGGGCGGATCCGTGGGAGCGGTCGTCATCGACGTCGTGAGCGGTCAGATCGTGTACCAGCGCGAGGCGGCGACCCCGCGCTCGCTGGCCTCCAACGACAAGATCCTGACGGCGCTGGCCGTCCTGAACCTCGTCGGACCGGAGACACGCATCGAGACGACCGTGGTGGCCGGTGCCGGCTCCGTGACCATCGTCGGCGCCGGTGACCCCACCTTGGCCACCGTGAGCGCCGACGGCTCGTCGCTCACTGAGTTGGCCGACCAGACAGCCGCGGTGACCGAAGGCGCGGTGGCGGTGCACTACGACACTTCACTGTTTGCCGGCTCGCAAACTGCTCCAGGCTGGGATGGTGACTACCCGGCGCTGGGCGTCGCGGCACCGGTGTCGTCGCTCACAGTCGACCGATCCCGTGTGCCCGACTCGGATAGCCGTGTCGATGATCCGGCCTACGTCGCCGCTCAACGGTTCGCCGATCTGCTGTCCGAGCGTGGAGTCACGGTCACTGAGGTGACACCGTCTTCGGCCTCGGGGGAGGTCATTGCCAGCACCCGGTCGGTTCCGGTTGCCACGATGATCGAGACGATGCTCACAGAGTCGGACAATGACAGCGCCGAGATCCTGGCGCACTTGGCGGGCGCACAGTTAACGGGTGTTGGCACCTTCGAGAGCGGCGCGCAGGCCACGATGGAGACGCTCCAATCGCTGGGTCTGCCGATAAGCGGAACCGTTATCGTCGATGGCAGCGGCTTGTCCTATGCCAATGTCACGTCGCCGAATCTGCTCGCATCGGCCGTATCACTGGCCGCTGGGCAGGCGGCCCCCTCCTGGACCTGGCCGCTCTTGCTGGGTCTTCCGGTGGCAGGTCTCACCGGAACCTTGGCTGATCGCTTCGTCGGGGCAGAGACCGCGGCCGCGGCTGGGTTCGTCCGGGCCAAGACCGGCACGCTGATCGAGGTATCCACCCTGTCCGGCACGGTGGTCGATCGGGATGGTCGGCTGCTCGCCTTTGCCTTTATGTCGGACGCCACGACCGATATCCCCGATTCCCGGGTTGCGCTGGACCGGGCAGCGGCGGCGCTAGCAGCGTGCGGCTGCCTCAACTGATGGGTCGCCGTAGAGTCGAGTGGTGACCGACATCGTCGACTGGGATCTCGCGGTCGCCACCGGCGTGCGGTTGGCGCCCCGGGGCCCCGAGGTCACCGAGGACGATGTGGACCGGGCGGTCCGCCAGTTGCGTCGTGCGAGTGAGCGAGCCGTCCAGCCTGTCGCCGACGTCACCGGACTCCAGGCCCCCTTCGAGGAGCACCGTGCGGTGGTGGTCGGGCGACCGGAATGGCTGCGCTCCAACGTCGAGCAGTTCAAGATTGCGGTGGAGCCGGTCGCGGACGATCTGCGTGACCCCAACGGCTCAACGATTGGACGCGCCGTCGGATCCCGCGTGACCGCCGTACAGATGGGTGGAGTCCTGTCCTGGCTGTCGGGCAAGGTGCTCGGGCAATACGAAGCGTTTGGGGATCGTGGCCGCCTCCTCCTTGTCGCCCCCAACATCGTCCGGGCCGAGCGGCAACTCGATGTCGATACGACGGATTTCCGGTTGTGGGTATGCCTCCACGAGGAGACGCATCGCGTGCAGTTCGGCGCCGTCCCCTGGCTGTCGCGTCATTTCACCGATCAGGTGCACGAGTACCTCAGGGCTTCCGGATCCGATTTCGGTGAATCGGTCTCGCGCGTGGTGACCAGCCTGCGACGCCGCACCCTCGGTGATGCAGGGTTGATCGACCTCGTGCAAACACCGCAGCAGCGTGAGGTGCTCGACGGGCTCACCGCGTTGATGTCCCTGCTTGAGGGGCATGCGGACGTCGTGATGGATGAGGTCGGTCCGCAGGTCGTACCGACGGTTGATGTCATTCGTGGACGTTTCGATCAGCGACGTCGCCAGTCCGGCACCCTCGACGGCGCGTTGAAGCGACTTCTCGGACTCGATGCAAAACTTCGCCAGTACACCGAGGGTGCCGCATTCGTGCGCGGTGTGGTCGATCGAGTGGGCATGACCGGTTTCAATGCGGTGTGGACGTCTCCGGACACCCTTCCGCGCCTGCCGGAGATTTCTGATCCGCAGGCGTGGGTACGCCGGGTGCATGGATGAAGGGCGATCCGCGCAGCATCGTGCGCCGCGCCGTTGACCGCGGCCTCGCCGATCTGCAGGCCACGACTCCGGTTGTCGTCGCCGTTTCCGGGGGAGCTGACTCGATCGCCCTCGCGCGTGGCGTAGCGGACCTCGGCCGGCCGGGGCTGGCCGTGGTTGTCGACCACGGACTTCAGGACGATTCTGAGGCTGTCGCCGAGTATGCAGCGCAGTTATGCCGCGCCGTCGGCCTCGGTGACGTGCGCGTGATTTCTGTTCAGGTGGCGACCGGACCGGGTTCGGGTGGCCTTGAGGCGGCGGCCCGGGCGGCCCGTCGTGCCGCGCTCGAGTCCGTGGCTGCGGAGGTCGGCGCCCCTGCCGTCTTGCTCGGGCACACCCGGGAGGATCAAGCCGAGACCGTGCTGCTGCGCCTAGCCCGCGGATCCGGGGCGCGCAGCCTGTCCGCCATGGCGCCGATCTCCGGTGTGTGGCGGCGTCCGCTACTCGACGTGCCGCGCGACGTCGTACGGGGTGCGGTTGCCGATCTCGACACCTGGAGCGATCCCCACAATGCCGACGAGCGATTCGCTCGGGTCCGGGTCCGTCGTACGGCGCTGCCGGCCCTCATCGACGCGGTGGGTTCGGCCGCGGTCGACGGGCTGGCTCGGTCGGCTGATCAGTTGCGCGACGATGCCGATGCCTTGGAAGCGTGGGCGGACCAAGCTCTGGAGCAGTGTCGGGTGGCGGAAGCGGAGTACGACGTAGAGGCACTGCGAGAACTCCCGCGGGCGGTGCGCACTCGTGTGCTGCGCCACGCTGCCCTCCTCGCGGGGTGTGCGCCGACCGATCTGACCGCCGAACACGTCGACCGACTCGAGGACCTCGTCTGCCGGTGGCACGGCCAGGGGGCCGTGGATTTGCCGGGCGGCATCTGCGGGGGTCGCGAGTGTGGAAGGCTGGGCTTTGCCCGCATCCCCCCCGTCGCGGTGCGACGCCGACAGCGCGAGGAGACCTAGTGGACGCCGACAACGTGCCGTCCGAGATCGTCGAGACTTTGCTGACCGAGGAGCAGATCCAAGCGCGCCTCGCCGAGGTCGCCGCCCAGGTGGATGCTGACTACGCCAACAGTGACCTGTTGATGGTCGGTGTGCTCAAGGGCGCCACGATGGTTATGGCCGACTTTGCGCGTCACCTTCGCTCCCACGTGACGATGGTCTGGATGGCGGTGTCTTCGTA
>JAYNIC010000227.1:0-3737 GCA_038108715.1 Candidatus Nanopelagicales bacterium
GCCAGTGACACCGGCGACGGGCCACCGTCGAGGACATAGTCGGTGAAGTAGCGCCACTGGTCGCGGTAGGCCACGCCGTAGCGCTCGATGAAGAAGTTCGGCAGCACCGGCTTGTGCGTCTCATCGGCGAGGTAGATCTCACTGCGATTGAGGCGCTCGTTGTCCGAGACCGCCATGCCGAGGGAGCCGAGGATCTCCACCCGCTGGTCGTACCCGTAGGGTGCCTCGCGGGAGACGTCGATCGTCGTGATCGCACCATTAGCGTGCGTGAGGACAGCGACAGCAACATCGACATCACCGGCCTCCCCAATCGCCGGGTCGATCAGATTGGCCCCCTGCGCCCAAACCGAGACGACAGGTGACCCGACGACGAAAGCCGCCATGTCGAAGTCGTGAATCATCATGTCGACCCAGATGCCACCGCTGACCTTCACATACTCAATCGGCGGTGGCGAGGGATCACGGCTGGTGATCCGTGCCACGCGCACGTCGCCTAGACGTCCCTGGAGTACGGCGTCGCGCACGGCGCGGTGGCCGGGATCGAAGCGGCGGTTGAAGCCCACCATGAAGGGCACACCGGTGCGTTCAAGCACCTCCGCAGCGCGATCGACCTCGGCAAGGTCCAGGCTGACCGGCTTCTCGCAGAAGATGGCCTTGCCGGCTTCGGCCGCTGCCACGATGTAGCCAACATGCGTGTCCGTCGAGGTGCAGATGGCCACCGCGTCGGACGCCGCGATCACCTCTTCCCCGGACAGCGCTGGTACGCCGTACTCCGCGGCCACAGCGGCGGCCGCCTCGACATTCACGTCACTCACCGCCGACAGCACGGCGCGCGGGGTGTGACGGGCGATGTAGTCGGCGTGCATGCGACCGATCCGGCCGGTGCCGAGGACGCCGATGCGCAGGGGTTCGGACACAGGGTCTCCTAGCCGTTGAAGGGTTCCGTGCGGTCAGTGGGTGCGACGCTTGTCGGCGTGCGTCGCGAGGGCTGCGGCGACCTCGTCTCGAGTCCACCCGTCACGGAGGGCGCGGCGGACGAGATCGGCCTGGCTCTCCGGCGCCAATCCGCCGACCGGAGGGTCCTGGTCCAGATTAGTCGGGAAGGCATAGCCCTCCGCGGCCGCTCGCAAGGCTAGGTCGGCCACATCGGGATCATCTGCCGCCCTCAACTCGTCGTAGATCGCCAGCACCATGCGTTCACGGTCGACCGACTCCATCGCCCGCCCGAACGCACTGCTCACCTGCAGCAGGTTGACCATGCGACGAACGTCCGCGGTGCGGTTCTCCCCTGCGCCGTGGATGAGTGCCGGGTTGAAGAAGATGGCATCGCCCTTGCGGAAAGGAATCTGCACGCAGTGGGTCGTCGTGAATTCGGCGAAGTCATCCCGGCCCGCGATCAGATAGCCACCGGGGTACTTCTGCGAGTGCGGCAACAGCATGGTCGGTCCCGACTCCAACGGGGTGTCGTCGTGCGCGACGGCGGCCTGCAGCGTCAACACCGGTGACAGATCGTGCACGTGATCGGGGTAGCGCTCAATCTGCGCCGGCGACATGAAGCCGAGGTGGTAGTCCCGGTGCGGGACCTGGGCGGCGCCGCCCGGATTGACCACGTTCACCTGGGCCGTGAGTTGGTACGCCGGTCCGAGCCAGGCCGAAGACACCAGGTCGACGATCTCGTTCGCGTGGTACGCCACGAAGACGTCAGGGGCCGCGACCGCCAGCTTTTCCAGTGAGTTCCAGATGCGGTCGTTTGCGCCGGGCTTCGCAAAGTGGTCACCCACCGCCTGACCAGCGGCGTTCTGCTCAGCGATGATCTGCGTGAACACCACACTGGCTCGATCAACCACGTCGGGCGCCACGGCATCGGCCACGATGATCACGCCGGGGCCATCCCGTAGCGCTCGGGCCACCTCGGCCTGGGCTGTGTCTCGATCAGCCTCGGCGAGTGATGCAGCGTCGTACACCAGGACGTTCTGCAGTACCTCGCGAGCCAGCGCATAGTGGGCCAGGTCCGTTTGCACTTCGACAACGGCGGCAAGGTCCTCGACTCGACAGTCAGCGGCACGCATCACGGCCATATCCAAGCACGGCCGTCGGTATGGATTTGGTAAGGGCCGTGTTATCCCGGTGGACTTCCCCGGACGCGGCTGGGACCTTGGTTGACATGAGCTACGCAATGACGCGACGCGGATTCCTTCTCACCGGCCTCGCGGGGGCTTTCACCGTCACAGCTGCCGGCACCACCGGGCTGCTGGTCCGCACCTCGCCGAGCCGCGCCGCCGAACTCGCCATCCTGGACGTCACCGGCGACTACGACATCATCGACGCCCAAACCGCATGCGAGATGAAGGTGCGCATCCGAAACGGCATGCGGTACATCACGGCGAATGGGTTGCCCAACCACGGGACCGGGCAGTTCCCCAACCGCAACAACCCCAACGGAATCTCCGAGCAGAGTTATAGCTTCTCATTCCCCGTGAACCCGACAAAGAACAAGGGCTACGCCAAGTACAACGTCCCCCAGAACTTCGGCATCGCCATTAACGGTGTCCCTTTCGACCCCTACGCTGCAGAGTGGTGGGGCAACATCCGGAACGGGGACTGGCAGTACAACGCGCTCGGCGGCGGCATCAATCTCGGTCTCGACGACAACAACGCTCACGTGCAACCCACCGGCGCCTATCACTACCACGGACTTCCCGAGGGGCTCATCGACACGTTGCCCGACACTCGACACTCGCCACTCGTCGGCTGGGCCGGCGACGGCTTTCCGATCTATCTCAACCGTGGCTACAAGAAGGCCAAGGAGGCTTCCAGTTCCTACAAGACGTTGAAATCCTCGTACATCCTGCGCACGGGCACTCGACCCGACGGTCCGGGTGGAAAGTACGACGGGACATTCGAAGAAGACTTCCGCTACAAGAAGAAGGCCGGCAATCCCGACCGTGCGAACGGGCGGTTCCAAGTGACGCCGGAGTACCCCGAGGGCATCTACTGCTACATCCTTACCAAGGAGTGGCCGGTGATTCCCCGTAAGTTCGTCGCTGACATTGCCAGCAGCTTCGCAAAGAACCCCGGGCCGCCACGCCCCTAGGATTCACGGTCGGGACTAGACGGGGCGTCGGAACAGTAGTTCGGTCGGCTCCCGCAGTTTGTCGGCGAGGTAGGCATTGCCCTCAACGACATGCGGCAGAGTCATGTGCAGTGCCCAAGCCTCCTCGGAGACGAACTTCTCCAGCATGAACCACACCGTGGGATCCTCATCGCCCACTACGAGTTCCATGAACTCGTTGCCCGGCTCGGCCCTTGTCGCGTCCCGCATGCTGCGCAGACGCTCGGCGACGACATCGGCCTGTGCCATATCAGGGCGAATCACAGCCACGAGGAAGATCGGTTCAGTGGACACGGTGAATGATCGTAGCGAATCAGGCGGGCACGGCCTCGGCGACGCGCAGGGCGTTGGCCGCAATCGTCAAAGCCGGGTTCTGCGCGCCGGATGACGGGAAGAAGCCCGCATCGACGACGTACAGATTGTCGACGTCATGACTACGGCACTGTCGGTCCACCACGCTCGTTGCCGGATCGTCTCCGGCCACGATCGTCCCGCACATGTGTGAGTTCATGGAGATGTCAAAACGCTGCTCGAAGATCCCGACGTAGCCAGCTTTGCGCAGCACGTCCTTGGCCTTGGCGAGGAGCAGTTCATGCCGGTCGTAGTTGGTGCGCTTCCAGGAGAC
>JAYNIC010000228.1:0-339 GCA_038108715.1 Candidatus Nanopelagicales bacterium
GGGTTCCGGTCCCTTCGTCACCGTCGAACGCCGTACCGGTCAGTTCATCCGCATGGTGGCCAACGACAACTACTACAAAGGCCGGCCGAAGGTCGATGAACTCGTTTTCCGCGTCTACAACAACCCGGACGCACTCGGTCAGGCGTTGAAGAAGGGCGAGGTCGACTTCGCCGAGGGCCTGACGGCTGACGTCTTCAACTCCCTGCAGGGTGTCGAAGGCATCACGACGTACGCCGGCTCGTACTCCGGCTTCAACGAACTCGCCTTCAACATGGGGGCGGCACTCTCGGACGGCACTCCCATCGGAGACGGCAACGGCTGAAATCCATCCGCGGTGAG
>JAYNIC010000228.1:349-3722 GCA_038108715.1 Candidatus Nanopelagicales bacterium
GGGTTCGACGATCATTCCGCCGCTCTACACCACGCTGCACATCAATCCCTCGACGCAGAGCTACGACCCTGCCCTGTCGAATCAGATCCTGGACGAGGCCGGCTATCCCATGGGTCCGGACGGCATCCGCGTCGGGCCTGACGGCAAGCCCATGAGCTACCGCCTGTTCGTTCGAAGCGACTCTGACTCCTCGGTGAAAGCCGGCGAGTACTTCAAGAGTTACCTCGCGGAGATCGGCATCGAGACCAACGTCAAGGCCATCACCGAGGACGCGCTGTACGAACTCGGCGGTCGTGGCGAGTTCGACATGTTCGAGTGGGGCTGGGTCGTCGAACCGGACCCGGACTACCAGCTGTCGACCTTCACCTGCGCGAAGCGCTCCTACAAGGACGGCGATGAGATCTACGCCGACCTGTCCGACTCGTTCTACTGCAATCCCGAGTTCGACGCTCTGTACGAAGCGCAGTCCGGCGAGACCGACCAGGCCAAGCGGGCCGACATCGTCAAGCAGATGCAGCAGATCCTGTACGACGACGTCACCTACGTCGTGACCTGGTACTACGACAACCTCGAGGCCTACCGTTCGGATCGCTTCACCGGGTTCGTACCCCAGCCCGAAGGCAATGGTTCGCTGCTCTTCCAGTACGGGACCTACTCCTACGAGAACGTGCAGCCGGTGAGTGACGAGAGCAGCACCGAGCCGAGCACGGACTCCGGCGGGACCGCGGAGCCGAACGCTTCGGAGAGCGCCAGCGCCGACAGCAATACCGGCGGGGAGTCGACCTCCGATGAGGGCGGTTCCTCCAGTGCCGGCCTCATCATCGCCCTGGTCGTCGGCGCGCTGGTGATCGTCGTTCTGATCATCGTGATCGTCCGAATGCGCTCGTCGGCCTCGGCTGACGACAAGGAGTGAGCCTTCTCCAAGACGTTGCGGTCGGAGAGCCGGACCCCATCAGGGGACCCCGGCTCTCCGGCTCCACCGTCAAGATCGTCGCTGGCAAAGTCGTACGCGCGATCGTCACCCTGGCGTTCGTCGTGCTGTTCAATTTCGTTCTCTTCCGCATGCTGCCCGGCGACCCCATCGGGATGTACACCCGCGGTCGCAATATGGACGCCGAACAGATCGCTGCCCTCCGGGCAGAGTTGAACCGGCCACTGTGGGAACAGTTCATCGGCTACATTCGCAATCCGTTCGATCCGGGCATCGATTCGGTGCGCTTCTCCCGGCCGGTGTGGGAGATGATCGGCGAGCGCATCTGGCCCACCCTGCTGCTGCTCGGCACGGCGATCGTCCTCGCCGCGATCATCGGCATCTGGATCGGCATTCGCTCCGGCTGGAAGCCCGGTAGCCGCTTCGACAAGTTCTCCACGGGCACGACCCTCACGCTCTACTCCATGCCCGAATTCTGGCTCGGCATGATGCTGCTCATCGTCTTCTCGGTGGGCGCCTTCGGGATCCCCGGCATGTTCCCGGTCGGCGGTATCTCCACCCCCGGAGTCGATACCGGAAGTCCGGCCGGCTGGCTCGACGTGATGTGGCACATGGTGCTGCCGTGCACGACCCTGACCCTGATCTACCTGGCCGACTACTCCCTCGTGATGCGTGCCTCACTCATCGACGAGCGCAAGCAGGAGTACCTGGCACTGGCTCGGGCCAAGGGCCTGCGCGACCTCATGGTGCGCAAGCGGCATGCCGTTCCCAACGCGCTCCTGCCAACGATCACCCTGATCTTCCTGTCCCTCGGCTTCGTCGTCACCGGTGCGATCACCGTCGAGACCGTGTTCAGTTGGCCCGGGCTCGGTCTCCTGACCTACGAAGCCCTGCGCGGGCCCGATATCCCGCTGCTGCAGGCGATCTTCCTGCTCTTCTCCATCGCGGTCATCGGCGCCAACCTCATCGCCGAGTTGCTGTACGTCGTCATCGACCCGCGGGTCCGATCATGAGCAGTGTGGCGGCGCAACGACGTCGCCTTGCCGCCGGCCACTTCTGGCGTAGGTTCCGCACGGACCGCGCCGGCATGGCGGGCCTGGTGATCCTGGCGATCTTCGTACTCACGGCGATCTTCGCGCCCCTCCTCATCTCACCCGATGCCCTGGACGTGACGAAGGCAGATGGCGATCGCTTCGACAGCCCGTCGCCGTCCTATCCACTCGGCACCGACGAGGCAGGCCGCTCGATCCTGCTCATGCTCGCCCTCGGTACCCGCATTTCGCTCACCGTGGGCCTTGCCGCCACCTTCGTCGCCATGGTGATCGGCACCTCGATCGGCATCATGGCCGGCCACTTCCGCGGGCTGAGCTCGCATGCACTCGTGGGCGTCACGGACTGGTTCCTGGTCATCCCCTTCCTGCCGCTCGCGATCGTCCTCGCCACCGTGCTCGGGCCGAGCACCCTCAACCTCATCATCGTCATCGGCATAACCTCCTGGGCGAGCACGGCACGCCTCATTCGTGCACAGACGCTCTCCATCGAAGGGCGCCCGTACATCGAGCGCAGCAAGGCCCTCGGCGCGGGCAACTGGCACCAGATGTCCCGGCACGTTCTACCCAACGTGTTTCCCCTGGTGCTCGCGAACACCACGCTGACGGTCGCGATCGTCATCCTGTCCGAGACCACACTGTCCTTCCTCGGCCTCGGTGACCCGCTCGCCCCCTCCTGGGGAGCCCTGCTCGATCGCGCCTTCTCCACGGGGGCGGTGAGCCAGGGTGCCTGGTGGTACGTGCTTCCTCCTGGAATCTGCGTCGTCCTGGTCGTCCTGGCCTTTACCCTCGTGGGGCGCGCCATGGAGCGCATCGTGGATCCCCGAGGAGCGGCGACATGAGCCTGCTGGAATTCCGCGACGTCTCCGTCACCTACAGGGGCGCCGACGGCGACGTGCCCGCCGTACGCGGGGTCTCGCTGTCACTTGACGCCGGCCGCACCCTCGGCGTTGCCGGCGAATCCGGCTGCGGCAAATCCACGCTGGCCTCGACCGTCCTGCGCCTGCTGCCCGAGTCGACGAAGGTGACAGGAGAGGTCCTCCTGAACGGCGAGGACATCCTCACCATGAAGTGGGGCAAGCTGCGGGCGGTTCGCTGGAGCGAGGCCGCCATCGTCTTCCAGGGTGCACTGCATTCGCTCAACCCGGTGCAGTCGATCGGCAAACAGATCGCCGAGCCAATCTCCCTGCACAAGACGAGCAAGAACCCCAGCAAGCGCGTGGGTGAATTGCTCGAGCAGGTGGGAATACCCGCCTCGCGTGCGAACGCCTACCCACATCAACTCTCCGGCGGTCAACGGCAGCGCGTGATGATCGCCATGGCTCTCGCCTGCGCCCCGTCACTGATCATCGCCGACGAACCCACCACGGCTCTCGACGTCATGGTGCAGGCC
>JAYNIC010000229.1:0-1390 GCA_038108715.1 Candidatus Nanopelagicales bacterium
AGACGTCACCGACCCGCGACTCGTAAACCATCTCCTCGTCGAGTTCACCGACACGCGTATCGGCACCGATGAGGACGACGGGATACAGCCCGCGGTCGGGGATCGTGCCACCGCTGGTCACGGCGAGGCGCTGGGCACCGGGGCGGCCGGACACGGTGTCGGTGGTGCGGTCCCAGACGATCCGCGGCCGGAGCTCGGCGAAGTCGTCGCTCGGATACTTCCCCGCCAGCATGTCGAGAACGGCGTAGAAAATCGCTGGCGGCAGATCGGTGAAGGGGGCGGCTCGGGTGACGACCTTGAGGAGATCCTCGACCGGCCACTCATCCATCGCGACCATGGCCACGATCTGCTGGGCGAGGACGTCCAGCGGATTGCGCGGCAGAGCAAGCGCCTCGATGGCGCCTGAACGCATGCGCTCGATGACGATGGCGGACTGCAGCAGATCGCCGCGGAACTTCGGGAAGACGACGCCGCGGCTCACCGCCCCGACCTGGTGTCCGGCGCGACCCACGCGCTGTAGTCCGCTCGCGACACTCGGTGGGGACTCGACCTGCACGACGAGATCGACCGCACCCATGTCGATGCCGAGCTCGAGACTGGACGTCGCTACTACTGCGGGGAGCCGACCGGTCTTGAGGTCGTCCTCGATGATCGCGCGCTGTTCGCGGCTCACTGAGCCGTGGTGGGCACGGGCGAGCGGCTGCGTGAGCTCGCGCTCCTCACCCACCTCGTTGAGTCGACCGGTGAGACGTTCGGCCAGACCGCGCGAGTTGGCGAAGACCAAAGTCGAGCGTTGATCGGCGACGAGGTCCACGATGCGCTCTTCGACATGCGGCCAGATCGACGTGCGCCGTGGGTCGGCGGCGGCGGAGCCGTCCGGCTCGAGCTCGGTGCCCATCGCAGACATGTCCGGTACCGGCACGACGACCGACAGGTCCCACTCCTTGTGGGCGGGAGGGTCGACGACCGTGACCTGTCCTCCCGGTCGCAGATAGCGAGCAACTTCCTCCACCGGTCGCACCGTCGCGGACAGTCCGATGCGCTGCGGGCTGGACTCGGTGAGTTCCTCGAGTCGTTCGAGGCTGAGCGCGAGATGGGCGCCGCGCTTGGTGCCGGCAAGCGCGTGGATCTCGTCGATGATCACCGTTTCGACGGTGCGCAATATCTCGCGGGCCTGCGAGGTGAGTAGAAGGAAGAGTGACTCCGGCGTCGTGATGAGGATGTCGGGTGGGTTCCTCACCATGCGACGACGTTCATCGGGGGAGGTGTCGCCGGTGCGCACGCCCACGGAGATGTTGGGGACGTCGATGCCCAGGCGCTGGGCCTCGCGGCAGATTCCGGCGAGCGGCGAGCGCAGGTTGCGCTCGACGTCGACCGCCAATGCCTTCAG
>JAYNIC010000229.1:1401-3665 GCA_038108715.1 Candidatus Nanopelagicales bacterium
TGGTGTGGGGGGCCGTCTCGGTTCTTTTCCCCCCCCCCAACTCCACACTCGGGATCGGAGGTGAGTTGGTCGAGGGCCCAGAGGAAGGCAGCCAGCGTCTTGCCGGACCCGGTGGGGGCGATGACGAGGGCGTCGCGGCCCTCACCGATGGCTGCCCAGGCACCCTCCTGCGCCGCTGTCGGTCCCTCGAACGCCGCGGCGAACCAGGCTGCGGTCGAAGGGGAGAAGTCGGGCACCTGCCTATCCTCGCCTCCGGGGCGCCCGGTGGCGAGCGGCGGGGCATGGGCGAGACTGGGCCCGTGCGGCTCACTGACTTCTGGGAACGGATGGACGCGGTCTTCGGTCCGGCGTACGCCAAGTCCTGGGCCCGCGACTACTCCCTGTCACCACTGGATGGCCGCACCGTGATGGAGGCGATCGACGCGGGCCTGGAGACCCGCGAGATCTGGGAGGCGGTCTGCCAGGTCGTCGAGGTGCCCTCCCTCATTCGTTAGGCCTTGCTGCGCTAGCGTCCGCCTCGTGACCGACACCCTCACCGACGTCGACGTACCGGCGATCCAACGGCGTAGCGTCGGAGTCCTCGCGGGCAGTCAGGTGCTCGGCGGCATCGCGATCGCGGGATCGGTTGCGGCTGGCTCACTCATCGCCGCTTCGGTGTCCGGCTCCGAAGGTGTCGCCGGTCTGGCCCAAACCTTCGGTGTACTCGGCGCGGCGATCTTTGCGCTACCGCTCGCACGCATTGCCCTGTCGCGCGGACGACGCGCATCTTTGGCGCTGGGGTACGGCCTCGGTGCGGCTGGTGCGCTGGTCGTCATCGCTGGCGCGCTGTGGAGTTCGATCTACCTTGTCCTGGCCGGCTGCCTCTTCGTGGGCGTCGCATCAGCGTCTGGCTACCAGGCGCGGTACGCCGCTGTTGACCTGGCCGCCGATGACAAGCGCGGCCGTCAACTGTCGTATGTGGTGTGGGCAGCGACGATCGGTGCGGTGCTCGGCCCCAATCTGCTGGAGCCTTCCGGCATGCTGGGCTCAGCGCTGGGCTTTCCACAGTTGGCCGGGCCCTACATCGTCACGGCGATCACGCTGGTAGCGGCCGCCGCCATCCTGCTTCTGTTCCTTCGACCCGACCCGTATCTCCTTGCTGCCAAACTGCGCGCCGCTGTCGACAAGACGGCGCAGAAGGAATTCGCAAAACCACGACTGCGCGATGGCATTGGGCACCTCAAGACCAACCCCGGCGCAATGCTCGGCATGATCACCATCGCCATCGGACATGTCGCGATGGTCATGGTTATGGTGATGACGCCCATCTATATGGCCCACGTCGACGTCACGCTCACTCTGATCGGCCTGGTCATCAGCGTGCATGTGGCCGGGATGTATGCGCTGTCGCCGATTGTGGGCTGGGGCGTGGACAAGTTCGGCCGCATGCGCATCGTCTACACCGGCATCGCCATCCTGCTGCTGTCCTGTGTGGTCGCGGGTCTATCGCCCGCGGACAACGTTGTGATGCTTGGCATCGGGTTGTTCCTGCTCGGACTGGGCTGGTCGTGCACCCTGATCTCAGGCTCGACGCTGCTCGTCGACGACGTTGGCCCGGTCGAGCGGCCGTCGGTCCAGGGCCTGTCGGACCTGGTGATGAATGGAGCCGGTGCGGTCGGCGGAGCCATCGCCGGCGTCATCGTGGCGTTCTCGTCGTACGGCGTCCTTTGCGCGGTAGCGGCCATCCCGGTTCTCGCGCTGCTGGTCATTGCCCCGGTGCTGGCGAAGAAGGCGTCAGCCCCCCGCGTGTGAGTCAAGCGGCCCGCAGGTGGTGACGCAGACCGCACAGGGACAAGCGGTCCGCCTAGGGACATCCCGATACAGGGACAAACGGTCGATAGCCCCCCAACAACCGACCCCCCCGACCGTTTGTCCCGCTTAGTGGGAGAAACGGTCGATAGATGGTCCAGGTGGGCGATTGTCGACCATTTCTCCCTCTATGGCGGAGTCGGCGCGGCCGCACCACCACCGCGCTGTAACGGCCCCGCCGGACACAGCGCTCGGCTCATCAGGACCACATCGGCGTGCATCGGTGTTCTCCAACAGCCGCGGTAGCCGGCAAGAGTGCAGGTTGTGGGGTCTATTCGAATGAAATGCGGGGAATAGACCCCACAACGTGCAGTTTTGCGACTTGTTGCGGGGCAGGCAGATCGTCGACCGTCGAGCATGCCCATCAGTAAACCGCCTGAGCGCCGGTAATCTCCACGACCGACCCACACATGTAC
>JAYNIC010000230.1:0-3631 GCA_038108715.1 Candidatus Nanopelagicales bacterium
GTCCACGACTCCCCGTACACCTATTTCAGTTCCGACGAGTTGCACCTGGGTGAGATCTCGCTGGAGTGCAGCCGAGCCGGTGCGGCGGCAGCTGCCCTGTGGCTGACTCTCGAGGTGCTCCCACTCAGCGACGGGGGCCTTGGGCAGATTCTGCGGGCCTGCCGTAGTGGAGCGCTCGAGTGGGCCGACCTGCTGCGACAGTCGGACGCCCTCACGCTGTACCAGCGACCCGAACTCGACCTCGTGAGCTTCCTTCCCCGAGCAGGATCCCTGTCCGGCATCGACGCTGGAAGCGAACGGCTCTACAGGGACTCAGCGGTCCGTGAGCCAATCGAGCAGATCCACCTCGCCACCTTGGCCGTTACTGCATCCTCATTGACCGCCCGCGGCCACATTGCAGTGGCTGACCAACCCACGGCTCGGATCCTGCGAAGCGCAGTGATGAAGCCCGAGAGTTCCGCGATCATCGCAGAGTTAGCCGACGAACTAGAGTCACGAGCTTGATCGGCGGCGTTCGCTTGGCGGAGCAAGCAAATTGCAAGGCTGCCGCAATCGTAAGGGTATGTTGAGGCCGTAATCTGGCAAAGTGGACAAAGATCAACTGGATGCATCCTCGGTGCACATGCCCTTCGCGCTCTTCGGATGTACCCTCATTCTGCGAGCGTCAGTTCTTCTCCCAGATCGGTTCAGGGTGGAGAGATGTCTGGGGGCCAATGCCTCCTGACTCTTGAACGATACCTCGCCCACCTTGCGACGGGCTCGCTTTTCACTTGCGCTATCGGGGTGCGCAGACGTCATGCAGGCCCTACATTGCCTTCATGGCCCTTTACACCTGCCCGCAGTGCGGGATGTCCGTCAACACCACGTGTGGTTCCTGTGAGGCTCCCCTCGTGGACGCGGTTCTCGTCCTTGATGGTGGAAACGAGGTTCGCATCAGCGAGTGCCCGAACGGGCACGGCAAGATCAAGTCGCCCCTGTGCTGCGGGGCCGACATGTCCTGCGCAGTCTGAGCGCGGCAGGGGGCGATAAACCGGGCCTGCCTGCACCGAGGCACCTCCCGGACGCCCTTTGCAAGATTTCCTCACTCATGTGCACACCAGCTAGGAGCCCCCATGCGTTCCCGCCTGATCGCCGCACTCGCCGTTTCAGCGCTCGCCGTCACCCCGGTCCTCGTCGCTCCCGCGGCCTCAGCCGACAACAAGGCCAAGACGCTGACCTTCAAGGTCGACTACGTGAGCACGCAGACCGACCTCACGACACTGCCAGGCGACATCACCTACGGCTGGAACCACCTCGTCGGTCCGACCCGCTGGGGCAAGAAGCGCGCGGAAAGCGTCTTCTTGGGCAGTGTGGACTACGTCAACGGCTCGGGTGGTTTCGGCGGCTTCGTCACCTTCACTCGCTCAGACGGCTCGCGTCTATCCCTCTCGGTCGACGGCTGGGCGACCTCCCCTGATACTCCTGGCACGGCGAATACCACCTTCAACGGGGCAGTGCGGGTCATCGGCGGGAGTGGCGCCTACGCCGGGGCGCGGGGCTCCGGCACGATGACGGGCTATCGCAAGGCCGACCTCGGCAGCCCCGTTCAACTCACGTTCACCCTCACCGTGCGCAAGTAGCCACCGGTTGGGCAGGAGGGCTCTCTCCATGACAGGGCTGGGGGGTGCCGGTACCAGCGGTTTCGGCCGCATCGTCAGACGATGCTCACCATCACGGACTCCACGGCACCTGAATGAGGCGAGGGTCACGCTCACTGGCGACGAGGAAACCTCGGCCGTCAAGCGTCCAGGTGATCGCCTCACCCTGAATCTGACCGGGGAGCGCGAATCGGTCGACGAGGAGTCCGGGTGGTAGGCCCCGGTAGACGCGGGCCTCGGAGTAGTCACGCACCACGAAGTGCCGACCATCGGGGGCCATCGACGCGTCGCTCACAAAGGCCCCCTCCGACCCGACCTTGCGCGCGCGGTTGACCTTCTTGCGCAGGGGCAATCGCACCTTCCACACCGCGCCCGCCGTGGCGTCCTTGCTAATGATCCACAGGGCCTTGGGCCCGACGAGGAGCGCTTCGGCATCTACCGGTTTCGGGTAGCGCACCACGAACTTGCGGGCCTGGACCGTCTGGTCGGTCAGAGTGTCCGGCTCGATGAAGCGATAGAGGAATACACGCGGACGCTGGTGGGAATTGTCCCCGATGTCTGCCAGCCAGAGGACCGGCCTACCGCGGGAGTTGACCGACGCGGCGATGGCCTCAGGATCGATTCCCGGCATGCCGCCCAGGGTGACCGTGGCACGCACCTCGCAGGTCGCGGTGTCCAGCGCGTAGACCTTCGCACCGCCACCTGAGTCGTTGTGAGTCCAGACAATGCCGGAGTGCCGCGGCGAGTAGGCCAGGCCGCTGATCTCCTGAAGGCCGGGCGCACTGATGGAGCACAGCACGCGGTCGTCGGCCCGTGCGGCCCCCGGCGCGGCAAGCAGCCCACTCGTCAGGAGGACCACGAGACCCATACGCAACGACATCACAGCATGGTACGTCGCTTCGCGACGAGGTCGGCTAGGGAGCGCTCCCGCCTTGATTTGACTGGCGTTATCGGTTGCCTGTCCGGCGACGCCGCCCCGACCGCCCAGATGGCGACGTAACGTCCTCGTCGAGCACACGGGGTTGCCATGACCGACCCGTATGCGCCAGGCTCGGTCCATGAAGCGCATCATGGGAGGCCTAGCCGCTGCGGCACTCGCCCTGTCCATCGTCGGCTGCTCCGGTTCCGGAGGGGATGATCCGAAGCCGAGCGACAGCATCCTCACCGGGGTGCCAGCGCCGACCGAGAGCATCCTCACCGGGGTACCAGCGCCGACGGAGGAGTAGGCGCAACTCGGGCAGAGTTCAGCCGACGTAATAGGTGTAGACCTTGCGGAAGGCCTTGTAGTCCCCTACCGCAGCCGCGGTCGCAATGACCTTGACCTTGACCGGGGACGCCGAGATGACGGTGACCTCATAGCTTGAACCGCGCTTGCGCACCGTGCACAGCGGGACGTCCTTCGGGTCTTCAATACTTCCGCGCGGCGTCACGCGCTTTGTCTTCACCAGGCGGCACTTCACGTCGTAGTTGATGTCCATGCCCACGTCGGTCGTGTCGCCTCCCGGCAGGCCAAAGGGGCCGCCGGGAACAACCTCGTCGGGAAGTTTCGGATCGAAGTCGGTCTGGGGTCGAGTCTCGATGATTCCGTCGTCGTTGCTGTCGTCGTCCTTGCCGTCGGGGATTCCGTCGTTGTCATCGTCGTCATCCCGGTTGTCCGGGATGCCATCACAATCGGAGTCCGGATCGTTGGGATCTTCAAGGCAGAAATTGGCCGGCGGTTCGATGGTCGGTGGGCGACACCCATTGTTGAAGATGAGCTGACCCTCCGTCGTCCAGTTGGCGCCGGGAGTCACCCCCTCAACCGGAGGGATGATGTCGCCCCAGTCGCCACCGTTGGGCTGATCCGGAGTCCAGATCGGTCCGGTGTGCTGACCTAGGTGGTCACCGGATCCCTCGCCCCGCTCCCGCACGCCGTCCACCGCCGAACTGTCCACGGTGATCATCACGTAGGGATTAGTTGTGGCGTTGGTCCGGTGACACAGGGTGACCTTGAC
>JAYNIC010000231.1:0-3624 GCA_038108715.1 Candidatus Nanopelagicales bacterium
CGATCAATTGGTGCGTGAACTGCTGCTCGCCCTGTCGTCGGACTGGGCGTTCATGGTCAGTCACGACTCGGCCGCCGACTACGCGCACCACCGATTCACCACACATGCTGATCGAGCCCAGGGGCTCATAACCGCTCTCATGCGAGGAGATGGGGCCAGCGCCAGGCAGCGCGCGGCATCGGCCTTCGACGTCGATCATCCCTTCGGCAGCCTCGACTCGCGCCGTTTCCTGACACGCGGCGAGTTCAGCGAACCCTGACAGGCCACATGTCGCCCTATGCTCGGGTTGTGCGTGTGCTCCACCTCTCCTGGGAATATCCCCCGCTGGTCTACGGCGGACTCGGTCGCCATGTGCACGCCCTCGCCGAAGCCCAGGCCGCGCGCGGTGACGACGTCACCGTGATCACCCAGATGGCCCCGGGTGAGGCCCCCGATGCGGTTGTCGCCGGGGTACGCGTCATTCGTGTCCCCCATGACCCTCCCGCCGTCCCATTCGATGAGGAGCACCTTCTCGCCTGGGTGATGGGCCTGGAGACGGCGATGATCCGCGCCGGGTTGGAGTTAGCAATCGCGCCGGACGTCATCCACGCGCATGACTGGATCGTGTCGCACGCCGCGGTAACGCTACGGACCGCTTTTCGGTCCGCCGCGCTGGTCTCGACCATCCACGCCACCGAAGCCGGTCGCCACCAGGGCTGGCTTCCCGGACCCCTCTCCGAGGCGATCCACTCCACCGAACACTGGCTCGTGCACGAATCCGACCGCGTCATTGTGTGCTCGCATCACATGTACGCCGAGGTCGAGAAACTCTTTGCCGAGGGATCACTCGAACCCGACCATGTCCATGTCATCGCCAACGGCATTGATCTGTCTCGCTGGCGTGCCACCCGAGCCGAGATCGCCACTGCCCGCGACCGCTACGGCGCGGCAGGCCCTCTCATCGTCTTCGTCGGACGCCTGGAGTGGGAAAAGGGCGTGCACACCCTCATCGACGCTCTCCCGCGGCTTCGACGACGACTGCCCGGCCTGAGGGTGGTGATCGCCGGGCGCGGCGGAGCGACCGACGAACTACACCGCCTGGCGCGCGAACGCCGCGTGTTCAACATCATCGAGTTCACCGGGTGGCTGCCCGAACGCGAACTACACGCGCTCATTGCCGCTTCCGATGCGCTCGTGATCCCGAGCATCTACGAACCCTTTGGCCTGGTCGCCCTCGAGGGCGCGGCCCTAGGGGCCCCGCTCGTGGTGGCCCGCACAGGCGGTCTGGCTGAATTCGTGGAGGACCGGGTCACCGGGCGGACCTTCGAACCCGGGGATGTCGCCGACCTCGCCCGCGCCGCAACGCAGGCTGTGGGCGAGGCCGACGAGTCGTTGGCAATGGCACACACTGCGCGCGAGCGACTCGAGTCGTCGTATCGCTGGGAGTTGCTCGCCACCCAAACCGCAAACACGTACGCAGACGCCCGCGCCCGTCACGATCGACTGACCACACCCCCGGTGTGGATTCCCCCGCGCGGCGTCAATCTTCTTCGAGCCTGAACGCACGCGGCTCCGCAAGCGCATTTCCCTCGGCGGCCGCCGCGGTCTTGCGCGCGATGTCGGCGACATCGACGCGTTGCTGAGCGGCCGCGTCGTACACCTCACGACGGTCCTTCAACACGCGCGCAGGGATCCCACCAACGATGGAGTACGGCGGCACGTCGCCGCGGACCACGGCATGAGCGGCCACCACACTTCCGTGCCCGATGCGGGTCCCGCGCAAGATCGAAGCCTTGGCACCGATCCAGACGTCGGCACCGATCCGGACCGGCGACTTCACGATCCCCTGATCCTTGATTGGCACATGGACGTCGTCGGTGACGTGGTCGAAATCGCAGATGTAGACCCAGTCCGCAACGATCGTTCCTTCACCGAATTCAATGTCGAGGAAGCCGTTAACGGTGTTGTCGCGCCCGAAGACACACTTGTCGCCAATGCGCATGGTGCCCTCGTGGCAACGGATACGGTTCTCGTCCCCGAGATGGACCCACCGACCGAGGATGAGTCGGCCATAGCCCTTGCGTGCATGAACCTGAACGCGTCGACCGAGGAAGACGAAGCCCTCGGTGATGATGTGCCGATGGCGCAGGCGGAACCACAGAAAACGCCAGTACCGCACCAGATACCACCACGACCACGCGTGATGGCGCCACACCCATCGCAGCGAGTCCCACGTGAGGAAGCGTGCTTGTCGAGGGGGCCCGCCGGGTCGACCGTGCCGGTCCTCACGGGCGTCACCGCTCAGGGTCGAACCCCTGTCACGCTCACGTTGTAGAACAACTCATCGGGGACCCATCGTGAGAAGAACCGACGATCGGCCGCGTCTAGTGCCAGCCAGGTGCGATAGGCGAAGATCGCCCAGTTCCAGCCGAGCGATCCGGGCTTAACGGCCGCCTCGATCGTGCGCACGGGCCAGCCGAACCAGGACGCGGTGAGTTCTTCAGTGACCGTACGGACATCGATCGCGCCCGCGCGCATGGCCAGGGCTGCGAGTCGATCGGGGTCGAAGGTGTGCAGATCGACGATGGCTTCAAGGTGCGCCTCCGCGGATGAGGCAGCCAACTCATCGTCGGTTCGCGCATAGCGGTCACGTAGGACCGGCAGGCGAGTGACCCGACCAGCTCCCCACCAGGCCAGCGTCGACAGCCGGCGCGCGACGACATCGCCCCGCTGAGTCGGTTCGCCGCAGAAGACGAAGCGCCCACCCGGCTTGAGCACACGCAAGATCTCGTGAAAGGCCATATCGAGGTCGGGGATGTGGTGGAGCACCGCGTGGCCGATGACGAGATCGAACTCGGCGTCATCGAAAGGCAGCGACTCGGCATCAGCAGCGCGCCCGGCGACGTCCAACCCTAGGTGTTGCCCATTGCGCACCGCGACGTCAACCATGCCCTGACTGATATCGGTCACCACCGCGGAGCGAGCCACTCCGGCCTGCAGCAGGTTGAGCGTGAAGAATCCGGTTCCTGCTCCGATTTCAAGCATCCGCCCAAAGGGCCAACCGTCGTCACCGGCGACATGGGTGTAGCGGTCACGCGCGTAGGAGACGCAACGCTCGTCGTAACTGATATTCCACTTCTCGTCGTACGTCGAGGCTTCCCAATCGTGGTAAACGATATTTGCCACCTTGGGATCGGCCCATGCCTCGCGCAGCCGCTCGTCATCCACACTCATGAGCCGGTGAACTCCGCCTGCCCCGGACCCTTCTCCACGAAGGTGGCCATTCCGATGCGTTGGTCCTCGGTGCCGAACAGGGCGGCGAAGTGGACCCGCTCGATCTCAAGGCCGGTGTCCAGGTCGACGTCCATACCGCGATCGATGGCCGCCTTGGCGGCACGCAGGGCGATCGCCGGACCGTCGGCGAGAGCCTGCGCCCACACGACTGCCTCGTCGTACACCGATTCGGGGTCGACGACACGATCCACGAGTCCAATGGCGAGGGCCTCCTCGGCGCCCACGAAACGGCCGCTGAAGATCAACTCCTTGGCACGAGCAGCACCCACCAGTCGCGGTAGTCGTTGAGTGCCGCCTGCCCCGGGGATGATGCCGAGCAGAATCTCCGGCTGGCCCAGCTTGGCGTTGTCA
>JAYNIC010000232.1:0-3607 GCA_038108715.1 Candidatus Nanopelagicales bacterium
GGACATGGTGGACCTGGACGCGGTGCGTGTGAACTTTGACGGGATCACCTACGCCAAGGGAGCGTCCGCGCTGCGTCAGTTGGTCGCCTGGGTGGGTGAGGAGAACTTCACCCGCGGCATCAACGCCTACTTCACCAAGCACGCCTGGGGCAACACCGAGCTCAGCGATTTGCTGAGTGAACTCGAGGCTGTCTCCGGCCGCGACCTGTCGGGTTGGACGGCCGAGTGGCTGCAGACCAGCGGCGTCAACCTCATGCGCCCAGAGATCACGCTGAACGAGGACGGCACCTACGCCGAGGTCGTCATCCGCCAGGAACCTCCCCGCATGCCCGAGGGTGTCGCGCCGACGCTCCGTTCCCACCGCATGGCGATTGGCCTGTACGACTTGGCCGACAGCGGCCTGGTGCGTCGTGACCGCATTGAGCTTGACGTCACTGGCGAGCGCACGGCCGTCCCGCAACTCGTCGACGTTCGCCAACCTGACCTCCTACTCCTCAACGACGACGACTTGACCTTCGCGAAAGTTCGACTCGATGACCGCAGTTGGCGAACGGCAATCGATGAGATGGGTGCCTTCACCGATGCGATGCCCCGCGCCCTCGCCTGGGGGGCCGCCTGGGACATGGTGCGCGACGCCGAGGTGCCCACCGGTGAGTACGTCGATCTCGTCATCGGCGGCCTGCCTCATGAGACGGATATCGGAGTGGTGCAGCAGACTCTCCGGCAGGTCAAGTCCGCGATCGATCTGTATGCCGCCTCGGCCCACCGCGAGGTTTACCGAGATCGGCTCGCCGACGCGCTCGATGCCCTCATGCGCGAGGCAGAGCCGGGATCGGACCATCAGTTGGCGTTCGTCCGCGGTTTTGTGGCCAGCGCGGGCACGCCAGCGCACCTCGACACCGTGGCCGCGCTACTCGCCGGCGATCTCGTCCTTGAGGGGCTGGCGGTGGACACCGACCTTCGGTGGGGCCTCCTGCAGCGACTGGCCGCCACCGGCCGCGCCGAACTCGACGCCATCGAGGCTGAGCTCGCAAGCGATGACACCGCGACGGGGCGCCGTCAGGCCGCAATCGCACGCGCCGCTCGACCTTCGCCGGAGGCCAAGGATCTCGCCTGGGCCGATGCGATGGAGCGCACCGACCTACCCAACGCCCTGCTCGAGGCCACGATTGCCGGCTTCGTGCAGCCCGATCAGGCCGAGTTACTGCGTCCCTTCCGGGAGCGGTACTTCGCCGACATCGTGCGTGCCTGGGATGCACAAACGATGGAGATGGGGCAGTCCTTGGCCATGGGCCTATACCCGATGCTCGTCGTGGACGCCGAGACAGTCGATCAGACGGATGCGTTCCTTGCCCGCGACGATTTGAACGCCGCCCTTCGCCGGCTGGTCGGTGAGGGACGGGACGGTGTGCAACGGGCCTTGCGCGCCGCCGACGCCTAGTTCCGCAGCGCCATTGCGCGAACGGGGTCAGTCTTGCGCGACATATTCGACTCGGTTGCGCCGACCCTGCTCGCCGAGCACGGTTAGGCCATCGCGTAATCCGCCGATGAGGTCGCCGTTGGTGAACGAACTGGTCATGGACATCGCCGCGAGGCCGCACGCGCGATCATCAAGCGCGATGCGGGCTAGTCGACCGGTCACGATCTCTAGCTCGCGCGCTGCCGGGTCGACCGCGACCACGACGCTGCGGTCGGGGTCTGCCAGTCGATCAAGGAGCGCCTCGGCACCCGCGCGACCTCCGGTCCAAGGACCGAGGTAAAGGCTGAACGTCAGCCCCGACATGCTTTCGGCGTGCCGCAAGAGTTGCTCAAATTCAGCGCGTTGCGATTGCGTCACATCACCAGCGGGCACTTGCTCCACCCTTCTCCAGATGATCGGTGGGCGTCGCCGGCAACATGCCCGGACCACTCGGGGCGGCCATCGTGCCGGCAGGGCTCGACAGCCACATCGGCTCCCGTGCCTCGTCCATGTCGCCAGAGCGACCGCGTACCCACCCAGGACCGAAGACACTCAAGATGATGACCGCGAACACAGCCGCGGGAATCCCGATGAACAGTCCCAGGGTCTCCAGGGTCGTGTATCCGGGACCAGGGTCGTCACCGTCGTACACCACGCCATTCTCGGCAAGAGCATTGCCGGTGGTCAGCAGCCACGCGAGGGCCGTCACACCGACCGCGCTGAGGACTCGGGTGGGAGATCGCATGCGCCCTAGCCTATGGGCCGCGCAGGACTCGAGCCCCGCTGGGGCGGACCGCATCGATGAGCAGCCCCAGCAGCCGGGCACGTGGCAGATCCTCCAGAGCAACCGGCCGGCCGGCAGCGTCGGCGAGGGGAACGCGCCAGTTCGGATACTCCTGATCAGTACCGGGCTGATTCTGCGCGCGGACGTCGCCGACGAGGTCGGGAAGTCCCACACCCACGAGCCGAGCAGGTGAGGCGGCCACCACGCGATGAAGTGCGGTCACACATTCATCCATGTCGCCTTCCTCAGACAGCCACCCGCGCGATCTAGCGACGTCCAGCCATTCCTTGGTCGCTGCAGAGTCGGCCGCACGTTCATCCTCGACGGACCGAGTGAGCAGCCCGAGTTCGTTGCGAATGCGCACATGCTCACCCGCGAGGTATCCAGCGGTGGGCGGCAGATCGTGCACCGCCACACTGGCGAGCACATCGGAGCGCCACTGCTCCGGCTGCTTGAGCGCCCCGCCCTCCCAGCGCTCGAACCACAAGATCGACGTGCCGAGCAGTCCGCGATCTCGCAAGACATCCTGAACCCACGGCTCGACCGTGCCGAGGTCCTCGCCGATTACCAACGCCCCTGCCCGCTGCGCCTCAAGGGCGAGGATTCCCAGCAGGGCGTCGTGATCAAACGTCACGAAGGTTCCCTCATCGGCCGGGCGGCCGTGCGGGATCCACCACTGCCGAAACAGCCCGAGGATGTGGTCGACCCGGATTCCGCCCGCATGCCGCAGTAGCGTGCGCAGCATGTCGCGATAGGGGATGTACGCCGCCTCCGCCAGAGCGGTGGGACTCCACGGCGGCTGGGCCCAGTCCTGCCCCTTCTGGTTGTACATGTCGGGCGGGGCACCGACCGAGACACCGGAGGCGAGAACGTCTTGAAGGGCCCACGCATCGGCACCGTCACCGCTCACCCCCACGGCGAGGTCGTGAATCACGCCCGCTCGCATGCCGACCTCGGCCGCGACGCGGTGCGTGCGCGCCAACTGCTCGTCCAAGAGCCACTGCAGCCACAGATGCCTCTCCACCTGATCGGCGTGTTCGGCGCGCCAGAGAGCTACGGCCCCGTCACGAGGGTGCCGCAACTCTTCGGGCCACTTGCCGGAGTTGACGCCATACGCCTCGGCGATTGCGCACCAGGTGGCAAAGTCCACCAGTCCCTGGCCCTCACGCTCGACGAATTCGTCGTAGAGCGCCTGCCGCCCTGCAGACAGAGGGACACATCGCAGGATGTCTAGTGCGGCGCTCTTCGCAGTCCAGGAGGCATCTCGATCAAGCAACTCGGCGGTGACACGCCGCAGGTGCTTGCTCAGTTTCCGGATCGCCTTGCGGTCGCGCCCCCTCAGGTAGGCGTACTCGGGAACGTCC
>JAYNIC010000233.1:0-3535 GCA_038108715.1 Candidatus Nanopelagicales bacterium
ATGCCCCACCGCCGCGACAGCACCGGCATCCGCGATGCGTCGGATCGAGTCCACCGCGCCCGGTAGCTCTGGCGCAATGGTCACCATGGCGATGCGGCCATGGCCGACATCCAAAATCCTTGCCACCTCGTCGGGGTCGGGTGCACGCAGTGTCTTCGGATCGTGCGCCCCGCAGTAGTGCTCGGAGATCCATGGACCCTCGAGATGGATCCCGTGGAGCGACCCGTCGTCGACGTGGGGAATGAGTGCACGGATCTGACGTTCAAGATCGTCGTACGTCGCCGAGACCAGGCTGGCATTCATTGTCGTCGTGCCGTGTCGACGATGGGTGGCGATGGCCCGCTCTATCTGTTCATCGTCGGCCGACGTGAACTCCGCACGCCCACCGCCATGGCAATGGATATCGATGAAGCCTGGGGCGATCACCTCGGCCCTCACCGCCATCGGGTCGTCGGATCGGCCCTCGCCCACCTCGGTCATGACGCCGTCGTCAACGCGGATCCAGCCGCGGCTCGGCGTCTGCTCGGGCCACAGCACCAGGTCCCCCGCGATCGTCACCGCCATGCGGCGAATCTAGATCACAATCCGTCAGGGCGGCAGGGCAACGGGCTGCGGCCCTGCCTCGGTAGGGTCGGGGCAGCGAAATGCCCGACGAAAGGTGACCATGCCTAGCCTGGCCGACTACCCCACCTACCCGCTCCTCTTCGGACCGTCCCCGGTCCACCCGCTGGAGCGCATGACCGCCGAGCTGGGGGGAGCATCGGTCTGGGCCAAGCGCGAGGACTGCAACAGCGGTATCGCGTTCGGCGGCAACAAGACCCGCAAGTTGGAGTACCTGGTCGCCGATGCCCTTGCGCAGGGCTGCGACACCCTCGTCTCGATCGGCGGGGTGCAGTCCAATCACACCCGACAGGTCGCGGCCGTCGCCGCGCGAGTGGGTCTGAAGTGCGTTCTCATCCAGGAGAGTTGGGTCGACTGGCCCGACGCCGTCTATGACAAGGTCGGCAACATCCTGCTGAGCCGTCTGGCCGGTGCCGACGTACGCCTCGTCAAGGCCGAGTTCGGCATCGGATTCAAGGAGAGTTGGGAGCAGGCGATCGCCGAGATCGAGGCTTCCGGCGGCAAGCCCTACGCGATCCCGGCCGGAGCATCAGACCACCCGCTCGGCGGCATGGGATTTGCGCGATGGGCCTACGAGTTGGCCGAGCAGGAAGCCGAACTCGGTGTCTTCTTCGACACGATCTTCGTCAACTCCGTCACCGGTTCGACGCAGGCGGGCATGGTCGCCGGATTCGCCGTACTCGAGCAGGAGGGTGCGCGCCCGCGACGCGTCCTCGGCATCGATGGGTCCGCCAAGCCGGTGGAGACCCGAGAGCAGGTGGCGCGCATCGCCGCCGACACCGCGGCCCGCATTGGCCTACAGCACGAGATCACGCTGGATGATGTCGAACTTGATGAGCGCTTCCACGCGGGCATCTACGGCATTCCGGACGAGACGACTATCGCGGCGATGAAGCGGGCGGCCCGACTCGAGGGGATGATCACCGATCCGGTCTATGAAGGCAAGTCCATGGCCGCCATGCTGCACATGGTCGAGTCCCGCGAGATCGATCCGGGCTCGACGGTGCTGTTTGCGCACCTGGGTGGCCAACCGGCCCTCAATGGATACAGCGCGCTCTTCAGCTGACCGGTCACCTACGCTGATCCCGTGACGACTCCTCCGCCCATGCCCGAAGGGTGGTACAACGACCCGTTCACCGACCATCTGCAGCGGTTCTGGACGGGTGAGTCGTGGACCAAGGAGACGCGGCCGCGGCCGGGCATGGTGCCGCCGCCACCATCAGGCCCCGCACAGCCAAGCGCGTGGACTGGAGCGTCGACTGAGTCGCCCGGTGAGGGAGCACGGGTCGTCAACTACCTAGTCCCTTCGATCATTGCGCTGCTGTGTTGCGCTTGGCCCTTGGCGATCCCGGCGTTGATCTTCTCGATCCGGTCCAACTCAGCGATGGCCCAGGGCGACATCGACGGAGCTCGGACCAACTCCAACCGGGCGCGCTTCTGGCTGATCCTGTCTGCGGCCCTCGGGATCGTCGTGTGGATCTACATCAGCTATGTACTGGCGACGACCGAGGCGCCCATCGACCAGGGCAACCTCACCCCGTTCGGCGCTTGATCACCGTCAGCCGCACAGGGACTTGATCAGCGGGACCGGATCCTCGTAGCCACCGGACCAACCGTTGGGTCGAACCTCGAGGTGGAGGTGCACCGCACCCGGAGATCCCGTGTCACCCATGTAGCCGATGAGCTGGCCGGCCTTCACTGATTCGCCGTACCCGACGAGGATCTTGTCGAAGTGGCCGTAGAAGTACATGCCGCGCGATCCGGTGATGTCCAAGATCATTGCGCCGTTGCTCTGGTAGCCCGAGCGCGTCACGGTGCCGGAGTCGATCGCGTAGATCGGCTCACCGCGCGAGCCCATGAGGTCGAGGCCCGCATGGGAGCGACCACCCGGCCGGGACGCACCGAGTCCATCGCCGTAGTAGAAGTTGGCGACCGGGCAGAACAGGCCCTTGCCGTTGCCCCCCGCACCGCCGGAGGAGTTGCCACCGCCGCCGTTGCCGCCACCGTTGTTGCCATTGCCGGATGAGCTGCCGCCGCCGGAGTTGCCCCCGGAGTTCTTGTTCTTGCCGCTGTCCTTGACGCCCGGGCCGAAGACCGTGCCGTAGGCCTCGTGCGCAGCGGCGGTCTTCGCCGCCAGGTCGGCGCCGAGCGCCGCCCACGTGTACGTCGCGATGACACCGGTGGTCGGGATGCCGTTGTCGGCCTGGAATTGGCGAACCGCCTTGTCGGTCTTGGGACCGAAGTAGCCGGTCGCGGGCTGCACACCCAGCGCGCGCTGGACGACCGCAACGGACTCGCCGCTGTCGGTCTCCTCGAGCACCGGAGGTTCGGCGTTGGTCGACGCGGCCCGGACAGTCTGCGTCTTCTTCGGCTGCTCGGCGGGAGTCTCTTGAATCTCGGCGGGCTCGCCATCGACGTAGCCATCAGGGGTGGCCGCAGCCGTCAGCGCCTCGTCGACGGCCTCGCTGCCGAGGGTCGCCCAGGTGAAGGTCGCCACCTGACCGGTCGCGGGCAGGCCGACGGACTCCTGATACTCGACGACGGCCTTGTGGGTCTTGGGACCGAAGTAGCCCGTGGGCTCGACGTCCAGCATGCGCTGCACGATCGCAATGACGTCGCCGTAGTCACCCTCGCTCACGACCGGGAGTTGCTCGGCGGCCAGGCTCGAATCCTCCGCGGATGATTCCTTGCGCGTGGCGGAGGTATCGGCGGCCTTGGACTTCGCCTTGGACTCTTGCGCCGCGCCTGTCGTGGTGGCCGCGGTGCTTGGCGCGGCGGATGCCGGTGCGATCGACTCGCTGGGCGCTACACCGATCTCCTGCTCGAGACGCTCGGTGAGCGTCCCGGCCGGATCGGCACCCACCACGGGCGCCTCCGAACTGACGGCTCCGGCGTCAGCAGAGCGCACGACGAT
>JAYNIC010000234.1:0-3493 GCA_038108715.1 Candidatus Nanopelagicales bacterium
AGCACTCACTTCCACGAAGGGCCCGGGCACATGCCCGGGCCCTTCTTACTCCCATGAGGCACACTATGCGCATGAACCTGGGCAGCCGATTCCCTGGATGCGTCGCCGTCACGGCCGCGGCACTCCTCGGTTTCGCCATGACCGGCATGGCCGGGACCGCGCACGCCGCACTGCCGCGCGAAGGCGGCACCCCCGACGTCACCTACCAGGTGAAGACCAAGGATCCAGTCGTCTTCATCACCATCGACGACGGGATCATCACCTCGCAGGCGGCCCTGGACTATGTGCGCAAGCACAAGATCCCGATCACCAGCTTCCTCACGTCGTCCCAGGTGACGGACTCGAGGGTGCGCTACTTCGAGCGCATCAGCAAATGGGGCTCGATCCAGAACCACACGACCACGCATGCCAGCCTCGACACGTCCAATTCGTGGCTGATCAAGAACCAGATCTGCCCGGTGCAGGTCGACTACCGCCGCACCTTCGGGACCAAGCCGTGGATGCTGCGCCCGCCGTACGGCGCGGGTCCGCGCGGCGCCACCTTGGCCGCCGTCGCCGCGAAGTGCAAGATCACCGACATCGTCATGTGGGATGCCGTGGTCGAGAACGGTCGTTTTGGCACCTGGCATGGCGGCCCCCTCGCGAAGGGCTCGGTCATCCTGCTGCACTACACCAGCAACCTGGCGACGGATCTCAAAGTCGCCGTGTCGATGGCTCGCGCCCAGGGCCTCCGACCGGCCAACCTCGCCGACTACCTCACGCCTCCGGAGAAGTGAGCGTCAGGACACCCCGTCCATCAGCGCCTTGATCTTCGGGACGACCAGCAGGAAGAGGCCCGCCAGAACCATGGTGCCGATGCCGCACGCGAGGAAGTAACCAGCCCAGCCGAGGAGGTCGATCAGGCGAGCGAGCTGCCCACCCACCGAGTCGCCCACCGCAGTGGCGAGGAACCACACGGCCAACATCTGGCTCAGCAGGCCCTTGGGGGCCAACTTCGTGGTGGCGGACAGACCGTTAGGGGACAGCAAGAGTTCGGACCAGGTCTGCACGAGGAAGACCGAGACGATCCACCACATGGCACTCTTCTGCCCGTCCTCCGCCTGGAGTGCCGCGGGAATCATCAGCAAGAAACTCAAGCCCACGCCGAAGATGGCCATGGCGAACTTGATCGGCGTCGAGGGCGCACGGGAGCCGAGTTTGGTCCAGATCACCGCGAAGATGGGGGCGAAGATGATGATGAAGACCGGGTTGATCGACTGCAGCCAGCTCACCGGCACGTTGAAGAAGCCGAGATCGGTCTGGGTGAACTTCGACGCGAACTCATTTATCGTCGAGCCGCTCTGGTCGTAGATCGCCCAGAAGACGACCGCCGCCAAGAAGAGGTAGAGGAAGGCACGAAGTCGGTGCTTGTCGACGACGCCCAGGTTGGGCTGGCGGAAGAGCCGCAGGAAGTACACGAAGGCGATGAGGACGACCGCGATCATGAAGATGACGGTGAGATCGGTGATGTCGAAGCCCAGGAAGATCGCGTCAATCGCGATGATGACGGCAACACCGGCGATGATCACAAGCGTGAAAAGCCCCGCGCGGATGCGCACCGCGGTCGGGGCTGGGTCGGGCACCGCCTTGCCAACTGTGCCGAGCCCCTTCCAGCCGGCCATGTACTGAGCAAGACCGATCAGCATCCCGACGCCGGCAATGGCGAAGCCCAGGTGCCAATTGATGTCCTCACCGAGGTAGCCCACGACGAGTGGCGCGATCAGCGCACCGAGATTGATGCCCATGTAGAAGATCGAGAAGCCACCGTCACGGCGTTCGTCGTCAGGCGCGTAGAGGCCACCAACCATCGCGCTCACACTGGGCTTGAGAAGACCGGTGCCCAGAGCGATGAGGAGGAGCCCGCTCCAGAACAGCACCTCGACGGGCACGGCCATCACGAAATGTCCGGCCGCAATGACGATGCCGCCGAGAAGTACGGCGGTGCGCGGGCCGGTGATTCGGTCCGCAATCCAGCCGCCCACGAGCGGGAAGAGGTAGACCATGGAGGAGTAGGTGCCATAGATGGCGGCCGCGTCGGCCGTGCTGAAGCCAAGGCCACCCCCGGGCGGGGTCACCCCATCCGGTGGCGTGATCAGGTACAGGACGAGGATCGCCCGCATGCCGTAGTAGGAGAACCGCTCCCACATCTCGGTGAAGAACAGGGTTGCCAGGGCGCGTGGCTGTCCGAAGAACGTGCGTTCCCCGACCGGCAGGCTCATCGCTATCCCTTCAGCGGCCTCCACCAGGACTCGTTGTCCCGATACCAGCGGATCGTCTCACCGATCGCCTGCTCGAACGTGCGACTCGGCGAATATCCCAGGGCTCGAATTCGCGAGTCATCGACGCTGTACCGGCGGTCATGTCCGAGGCGATCAGCCACCGGCTCCACCCACTCATCCCATTGCCGGCCCATCTGCTCCAGGATGACGGCGGTCAGCTCGCGATTGGTGAGTTCGACTCCCCCACCGATGTTGTACGACGCTCCTGGTTCGCCGCGCTCGACGACGATCTGGATTGCGCGAATGTGATCATCGACGTGCAGCCAGTCGCGCACATTGAGGCCGTCGCCGTACAGCGGCACCCTGCGATCGTCCATGAGGTTGGTGACGAAGAGGGGAATCACCTTCTCGGGGAACTGGTACGGCCCGTAGTTGTTAGAGCATCGCGTCGTCGACACCGGCATGCCATAGGTCCGGTGGTACGCGCGGGCCAGCAACTCACCGGCCGCCTTGGATGCGGCGTACGGGGAGTTGGGCAGCAACGGCGCGTCCTCCGTCCACGAGCCACTCTCGATTGAGCCGTAGACCTCGTCGGTGCCGATGTGCACCACCCGCGGGACCTCATGGCGCCGGCAGGCGTCGAGCACCGCCTGCGTCCCCACGACGTTGGTGAGGATGAAGTCCTGCGGACCGGAGATGGATCGGTCGACGTGCGTCTCAGCGGCAAAGTTGACGACCACATCGTGTCCCGGCACGACCTCATCGAGAAGCTCACCGTCCGCGATGTCGCCCTGAACGAAGGAGTAGCGCGGGTCGTCAAGGATCGGTGCAAGGTTGGTGAGATTGCCCGCGTAGGTGAGCTTGTCGAGCACATGCACTCGGGATACGTCGACGCCTAGGGAGCCGTCGAGCAGGCTGCGAACGTAATGCGAGCCGATGAAGCCCGCCCCGCCGGTCACCAGGTAGCGCATCTACGCATCCTAGGGACTCAGAGATTTCTTGGCGGCTCGCTTTCGCGTGGCAACGTCACCCATCGCGGGGGCAGACTGGCGGGAATTGCACCACGACATGTGCCCTGGAGGTGTCATGCGACCTCGGAATCGAATGCTGACCGCGGCCTCTGCCGGAATCCTTGCTCTCGTCGCCCTCGGCGGAGCCAACCAAGCCGCCCAGGCGGCATCGTCGACCTCCCTGCCCATGACCGTGGCCAATTCCTCGGGCGATGACGCACCGAT
>JAYNIC010000235.1:0-1893 GCA_038108715.1 Candidatus Nanopelagicales bacterium
CTGGAAAACATTCACGCGTCCGGTGGGGGCGTCAACACCTTCATCCGACAGGTCAAGGATCGCCAGGATGGCGTAAAGCTCATGGGCTTCGGTCACCGTGTCTACAAGAACTACGACCCGCGCGCGGCCATCGTGAAGAAGGCGGCGTACGACGTTTTCGCCGCAATGGATGTCAAGGATCCGCTGCTCGATATCGCGCTCCGGCTCGAAGAAGTCGCGCTCGCCGATGACTTCTTCATCGAGCGCAAGCTCTATCCCAATGTCGACTTCTACACCGGCTTGATCTATAAGGCGATGGGCTTCCCGACACGTATGTTCACGGTCCTCTTCGCACTCGGTCGACTTCCCGGCTGGATCGCCCAGTGGCGCGAGATGATCAATGACCCGCACACCAAGATCGGTCGTCCGCGCCAGGTGTACATCGGAGATCCCCTGCGCGACTACGTCCCGATCGAGGACCGCGCCGTCTAGAGGGCTCAGTCGTTGGCGTGTAGGGCGGCGTTCAGGCCGCCCCACGAACCCGTCCGGGGGACCACCTCGAGCGCACCGGTCATCGAGTTGCGGCGGAAGAGAAGATTCGGGACCCCGGATAGTTCTCGGGCCTTGACGACCTCGCCGTCCGGAAGGGTGACGCGAGCGCCCGCCGTGACGTAGGTGCCAGCCTCGACGACTGAACCATCGCCGAGACTGATCCCGATGCCGGCATTGGCCCCGATGAGGCAGCCAGCGCCGACGCTGATGACCTCCTGGCCGCCACCGGAGAGCGTGCCCATGATCGAGGCGCCGCCCCCGATGTCGGATCCGTCGCCAACGACAACGCCGGCCGAGATGCGACCTTCGACCATCGAGTGTCCGAGCGTGCCGGCGTTGAAGTTGATGAAGCCCTCGTGCATGACGACGGTGCCGTCAGCGCAGTGGGCGCCGAGGCGGACACGATCGGCGTCGGCGATGCGCACACCGGCCGGGACGACGTAATCGACCATGCGTGGGAAGCGATCGACGCCCAGGACGTTGAGTGGCTCCCCGTGGGAGCGCGCACGCATCCGCGCGGCGTCGATCTGATCGATGGCCACGGGACCGCGCGTGGTCCACGCGACATTGGCCAGGAGGCCGAAGACGCCGTCGAGGTTGATGCTGCGCGGCGGGACGAGACGGTGCGAGAGCAGGTGAAGCCGGAGGTAGGCGTCGGCGGCGTCAGCCGGGGGAGCCTGTAGGTCCTCGATCACCGTCGTGATGGTGCGAACCTCGACGCCGCGGATTTCATCGTGCCGCTGGGCGGCGTCAATACCGAGTACGGGCAGCGGATCGCGGTCGAGAACGGGGGAGGGGTACCAGGCGTCGAGGAGGACGCCGTCTGAGTACGTCGCCAGTCCGTGCGCGCTGGCCGATCCGGTCACGGGCTCAATGTGCATGACGTGCAGGCTATCGAAGGGGCCAAACACGCCGAGTGTCGAGTAGCGGGGCGATTCTCGACCGATTCTGCCCCGCTACTCGACACTCGCGAGAGTTTGAGGTGCGCGGGTGCTACTGCTTGACGGCCTCGACGTCGAGCTCGAGCTTGATGGTGTCGCTGACGAGGACGCCGCCGGCCTCGAGTGCGACGTTCCACACCATGCCGAAGTCCTTGCGGCTGATCTCCGCCTTGCCCTCGAAGCCGATGCGGGTTCCGCCCCAGGGATCCTGGCCGACCCCGGTGAGTTCCATCTTCACCGTGACGGGCTTCGTCACGCCATGGATGGTGAGGTCGCCGATGACCTCAAACTCGTCGTCGGAGATCTGCTTGGCGGAGGTGCTCGAGAAGGTAATGGTGGGGAACTGCTCCACGTCAAGGAAATCCGCGGACTTCAGGTGCGCGTCTCGATCGGCGTTCTTGGTATCGAGGCTCGCCGCCAT
>JAYNIC010000235.1:1903-3467 GCA_038108715.1 Candidatus Nanopelagicales bacterium
CCGTGGAGGCGCCCGGGTTGGTGCCGTCGAGGACCAGGGTGCCGGTCACCGAGGAGAAGCTGCCGCGAACCTTCGCCACCATGGCGTGCCGGGCGCTGAAGCCGAGCCGGGTATGTGCGGGGTCGAACTCCCAGGTGCCTGTGATGGCAGACAGGTCGGTGCTCACGGTGCTCCTTCGAGTGGTAGTTGAGGGTTCAACTATATTCCTCCCGTCGGGAAGCGCAAGTCGGAGGTTCGGCCGGAACGGTCGACAGCGAAGCGAAACCGCGGTTTCGGGGCGGCCACTCCGCGGATTTCCGTCGGTGCCTGGGAATTGGCAGCGCCGGACAGCAGCAGGCGGCCCCGCTTTTAATGTAAAAGCGGCCGCCCCGTGGGTGCCGATCGGGGCGGGAACCCCCGGGTGGGGTTCTGGCCCGCTCCCCCCCGGGAGGGGGGCGCCGCTTTTCACATCGCCCGCCCCCCCCCCTGCTCGGTGCCTAGCGGCTCGGTCAGCCCTGGGTGGCGTCTTCGGCGTCATCGTCGTGATGACCCATATCACCGCCCATGCCGTCCTCGTGCTGGGCACGCTGCTCCTCCATCTGCGCGGCGAAGTCAGCGGACATCGCGTGGATGTCCTCCGCCGTGGCCGTGCTGCCATCGACCGTCGCACGAACGTGCACCTTGTCGCCGACCTTGGCCTGCGTATCAGCGGTGCGGTCGCGATCCTGCTCGGTGGTGTCGGTGATCGCGTAGGTCGAGGTATAGCCATCGACGCTCTTCACCGAGATCGAGGTGGCCGAGATGGCGGTGACTTCACCGACCTGCATACGGACGGTGACGTAGTTGCCGTCGGCGTCTTCAATGACGCCCTCGCTGTGGAGCATGTGTCCCATCTCGCCGCGGGGCCCGCCCATCTCGCCACGGGGCCCGTGCATCTCGCCACGGGGCCCGCCCATCTCGCCACGGGGCCCGCCCATCTTGCCGGGGCCGTGCCCCTGGCCCTGGGGATGGCCCTGCGCGCCCATCCCCAGATCGGGAGCCGCCGGTTGGCCATCCTGGTGGTGAGAGCTGTTGCCGCTGCCATTGCCGTTATCGGCGGCCAGCGCAACGGTCGTTGCGGTCACGGCACCGGCCGCCAGGGTGGCGGCGGCAACGATGCCAACAATGCGTGAGGTCTTCACGGGTGTATCCCTTCCGTCGGATCCCTTCCGATCTGGGTCCATCCTGCGGCGCCGATGTGCGACGCCGGTGTGCTCAGTGTTCGGGTCCCGTAAGCATGTGGGCCGCTCCCATGGCACGATCGTGCCATGGGAGCGGCTTGGTCGGCGTTCGCCTTCCTGGTGGCAGGCGTGGCCGTGGTGACCGGTATCTGGTTGCTGGCCACCGGTCGCATGCGCGAGGAATTGCCGGATGCCCCGCCTGCTGAAGCCGTCCAAGGCCTCCCCGCCGCCGGTATCGGCGAATGGGCACCGGGCGATCTCGACGACGTCCGCATCGATCAGGCATGGCGCGGCTACCGAATGGATGAGGTGGATGCGCTGGTCGAGCGACTCGGCGCCGAGATCGCGGTGCGGGACGCGGAGAT
>JAYNIC010000236.1:0-3450 GCA_038108715.1 Candidatus Nanopelagicales bacterium
ATCGACTCCAGGGCGTCGGCCGCGGCGTACGGATCGGTGGCGACAACGACGGCGACACAGTCGCCGACATGGCGGACCTTGTCGACTGCGAGAGCCGGGAATGCCGGCATCTGGATGTCGTCGGTCACCGGCCAGACGCACGGGATCGAGCCGTTGAGGTCACCGAGTTCCTTGGCGCTGTAGGCCGCCACGACATGCGGCTGCGAAAGCGCAGGGGAGACGTCGATGTTGGTGATTTTGGCGTGTGCCATGGGGCTGCGAAGGATGGCCATGTGCAGGGTGCCGGGCAATTGGATGTTATCGGTCCAGTTGGTTTGACCGTGCAGCAGGCGGGCGTCTTCCTTGCGGCGCAGCGGACGACCCATGGCGGTTGCTTGAGTGTCGAGAGTGTCGGTCACTTGGCACCTCCCATGATCTTCGCGGCCTCCTGGACCGACTTCACGATGTTGTGGTAGCCGGTGCACCGGCACAGGTTGCCCTCGAGCCCCTCGCGGATCTCTTCTTCGGAGGGGTTGGGGTTTTCGCTTAGCAGGTCGACCGTCGACATCACCATGCCGGGCGTGCAGTAGCCACACTGCAGTCCGTGGCACTCCTTGAAGGCGGTCTGGACCGGATGCCAGTTGTTCTCGCCCTCGGCGAGACCTTGGATGGTGGTGACCGAACCGCCGTCGACCTGGACAGCGAGGACGCTGCAGGACTTAACGCTCCGGCCGTTGAGCAGCACCGTGCAGGCGCCGCAGTTTGAGGTGTCGCAGCCGACGACTGTTCCGACGCGGCCGACATCTTCACGAAGGAAGTTGACGAGAAGACGGCGAGGTTCTACTTCTACGTCGTACACCGTGCCGTCGACGGTGACGCTGATGGGCACATGGGTCATGTCGCTCCCGGGAATTGTTGCCATTGCGCATAGCGCACCCACCCGTCGGTGGGTTCTGCTGACGTTAGGGGAGTCCGGGCTTCTGCGGGGGGCGTTTTGCAAGGTTGGGATGGCTCGGGCGGGTGGCGTCTGTCTTAGGGGGGTGCGGACGGGGTCAGGTGCACTTTCATGCCCGCCTCGGTGACCGTTGCGGGCATGAAAGTGCACGTTGTGGGGTCTATTCGGAGCAAAAGTGGCGAATAGACCCCACAACCTGCACTTTCGAGCGTGCCTCGCGGTGGGGAGAGGATCCGCCGTACTGTTGCGGGGTGGCGAATGAGGAGACACCCGAGCAGCTCCCAGCGGACAATGACCCGACGACGATGTCCGATTCCGCAGATGCGGCGACCGAGCGGCCTGAGGCGGGGGCGGACCAGGAGTCTGTGCCCGAAGCGAGTGGGGAGTCTGGGCCGCAGGCCAGCGAAACTACTGCGGAGGAACCCACGGCGGTGCTCGCGGCCGTAGAGGTGGATGCTGCGCCGGGCGAGGACCCTGAGCCTGCGGCGGGCGAGGACCCTGAGCCTGCGGCGACCGAGCAGCTTTCCGTTGTGGCGGTCGAGGAGGAGGCCCCCGTTGACCCACCGACGGAGGTCATCGCCCCGGTGGTGGAGTCCGAGGCGCCAACCCCCGCAGAGCCCGCCGAGCCCACGGCCACCAAGCGATCCTGGCTAGGACTGTGGTCGGTCCTGTTGTCGGTGCTGGGGCTGGCAGTCCTGCCCATCATCGGCAGCGTGCTCGGCATCGTGTTGGCCCGGCTCGCCCTGCGCCGTGGCCCGGCCTACCGCGTGATCGGTGGCCGACCCCTGGCCATCGTCGGATTCTGGCTCGGGACGGTGACCCTGGCGGCGCTCGTCATCTCGGTGGCGACGTACGCCCTCGTCACCGCCTTCGCCACCCGCTGACTACGCTCCCAGCATGACCGAGACTGCCGGGGATCGTCCCGTCCTCGTTGTCGACTTCGGGGCGCAGTATGCGCAGTTGATTGCCCGCCGTGTTCGGGAGGCTCACGCCTACTCCGAGATCGTTCCGCACGACATGCCCGTGACACAGATGCTCGCCCGGGAGCCGGTCGCCATCGTGTTGTCGGGAGGGCCGTCCAGTGTGTACGCCGAGGGGGCCCCATCGGTGGACCCCGCACTTTTCGACGCTGGCGTACCTGTGTTCGGGATCTGCTACGGCTTCCAGGCTATGGCCCAGGCGCTTGGTGGGGTCGTCGAGCGGACCGGACGCAGCGAGTTCGGCGGCACGGAGTTGACGGTGGCTGGTCCTGCTGGGCGCCTCTTCGCCGGTCTGCCGGAGCGACAGTCTGTGTGGATGTCGCACGGTGACTCGGTCACCAGTGCTCCGGAGGGATTCGCGGTGACCGCCAGCACCGCGGGCGCTCCGGTCGCCGCCATGGAGGATCTCGATCGCCGCCTCGCCGGCGTGCAGTTCCATCCCGAGGTCTTGCACAGCGAGCATGGGCAGCGAGTGCTCGAGGCGTTCCTCCGCGACATCGCGCAGGTCGAGCCCACGTGGACGATGACCGGTGTGATCGAGCACCAGGTCGATCTCATTCGCGAGCAGGTGGGCGATGGGCTCGTCATCTGCGGCCTGTCCGGCGGGGTTGATTCGGCTGTTGCGGCCGCACTGGTGCAGCGTGCCGTTGGGGATCAACTCACGTGCGTGTTCGTCGATCACGGATTGCTGCGCGCCGGTGAGGCCGAGCAGGTCGAGCGGGATTTCGTCGCCGCGACCGGCGTACGACTCGTGGTCGTGGATGCACGCGAGCGCTTCCTCTCGGCCCTGTCCGAGGTTTCCGATCCGGAGACCAAGCGCAAGATCATTGGCCGCGAGTTCATTCGGGTGTTCGAGGACGCCGCCCGTCAGGTCGTCGATGACGCCGGTCGCAGTGGTCACACTGTCGATTTCCTCGTACAGGGCACGCTCTACCCGGACGTGGTCGAGTCCGGCGGCGGTGCCGGGACTGCCAACATCAAGAGCCACCACAATGTGGGGGGCCTGCCGGACGATCTGCAGTTCACGCTCGTCGAGCCCCTGCGCACCCTGTTCAAGGACGAGGTGCGGGCCGTGGGACTCGAACTAGGCCTGCCCGCCGAAATCGTCTGGCGACATCCCTTCCCCGGGCCTGGCCTCGCGATCCGCATCATTGGCGCGGTTGACGAGGAGCGCCTGAGAATCTTGCGCGCGGCCGATGCCATCGCCCGGGAGGAACTCACCGCGGCGGGACTAGATCGCGACGTGTGGCAGTTCCCCGTGGTTTTGCTCGCCGACGTTCGATCGGTCGGCGTGCAAGGTGACGGTCGGACCTACGGCCATCCCGTGGTGTTGCGGCCGGTGTCGAGCGAGGACGCCATGACCGCGGACTGGTCTCGGTTGCCCTACGACGTCATCGCGCGGATCTCCACGCGGATCACCAATGAGGTGCGGGAGGTCAATCGGGTGGTGCTTGATGTGACGAGCAAGCCACCGGGAACCATCGAGTGGGAGTAACCCGGGCGAAGCCCGGCTTCCCCCACTCTCGGGACATTCGA
>JAYNIC010000237.1:0-3446 GCA_038108715.1 Candidatus Nanopelagicales bacterium
CCGTTGTTGCCGAAGCCACCCTGCCATCCGGTGGTGGCGGTGTTCACCAGACGGATCTGCGGGGTGCCGCCGCCGGTCTGGGTGCCGAAGTTGGACAGGAACTGCAGGTAGACGACTCCACTCGACATGGTGGGCAGGGTGCGTCCACTGCCGTTGACCTGGTTGCCGCCGCTACCCCACGTGGCACTCCCGCCGGTGACGTCGAGACCGGTGTACGTCATCCCGGTGGCCTGCACCTGCGCGTTGCCGCCGGAGGAGTAGGTGTTGGTCCAGGCGCCGGTCCACCCGGAGCCGCCGTTGGCGCCGGGCAGGTTGCCGGCCGAGTAGGCGAAGCCGTCGTACGCGACGGTGGTGAGGGTTTGACCGCCGGAGACGATGGGGGCGGCCGCAGGAGCGATGGGCGTAGCGCTCGAAGCCTGCGCGGTGGAGCGCTTCTTCTTTGCCGGTTCCGGCGCGGACTTCGAGATGGTGCTGGCTGGTTGCGCGCCGGTGCCGTGGAACTCGATGACGCCGCCGACGAAGCCGGCGCCGCCCTGCAGCGGGATGCGGCCGTCGGGTGCTTCGCTCGGGTACGCCGCCAAGGCCCAGAACGGCACCACACCTGTGGCAAAGGAAGCCCGTTTGTAGTAGCCACGCACGGGGACGCGGGTGCCCGAGACGTCCATGGTCCCGGAGCCGATGAGGTCGACCGAACCATCCGGTGCGATCGGACCGGAGAGGCGAATGGCGCCGGTGCCGGCACGGATGGCGTGCGAGATGTAGGGATCGAAGGTCCAGCCCTTCCCGGGGACGGGCTTGAGGATGTAGTCGGTGGCTGTTCGCCACTCTCCCTTGAGATCGAGGAGCAGGTTGCCGCGGGTGGCGACGGTCAGAGCACCAGTGATGCCCTTCGCCGTGATGGTCAGTTTGGTGGGGACGCCAATGAAGGGGCGGGATTCGGGGAGACCGAGGAACTGTCCCGCTCCGGCCACGGCTTGCACGGTGTAGGTGAGTGGACCGGTGAAGCCCACGCGCGTCACGTAGTCGATGGATCCGATCCGCACGGCACCGGGAGCCACCAGTTGCCACTGGCGTTGACCTGCGCGCATGCCGACGGAGCCGCTGAGCTTGCCGGTCTGCACGATCATGTCGGCCTGCGGGAGCACCCAGGTACGGCGATTGGACGAGGTGACGGTGGCCTTCCACGAGTCCGAACCCGCGATCTCCAGTCGGGCGTTGGCGCTCAGCCGCGGGACATCGAGTCCCAGCACCGCCGTGCCCAGTGGCAGGGCAACGGTTTCGGTCATGACGACGGCGACGCGGCTCAGATTGGCACCGCCGAGGCGCACCTCGCGCTGATACGCCAGGGGGGCTTGGTCGCGTTACTCGCCCGCAACACGCCGGTGACGGGGACCTTGGTGCGGTTCAGCGACACCGAGCCACTGCCGCGCAGGGAGTAGGAGCCGTTCTTCGCTAGCGGACCGCGCAGATCGAGTGAGGCGCCCACGCCCTTGGCGGTGAGTTGGACGGTGCCGGACCAGTCACAACCGCTCGGCTGCGCAGAGACCTCGACGCGTTGCGCCCACGTGCGCGAAACCTTCGCGTGATCGGCAAGTTCGATGGTCACCGACCCGGTCATCGAGCCGGGGCCGTTCTTGGCTGCGCGCCAGGTCAGTTCACCGCTGACATCCTTCGGTCGTACGACGACACCGCCGATGCGACCGGAGCCGGAGACGATCGTGAGCAGTCGTGTGTCGCCACTGCGACGTACCCGTGCGACCAGTCGCGTGCCGCCGGGGCCGGCCAAACGCACCATTCCTTCGGGGACGGAGACGGCGCAGACACCACCCTTGAGTTCGCGGATCTGCTCGCCGCGACGTACTCCCTCGGCGCCGTCGGTCAGGCGCTCGGGTGAAGCCGTTGGCGGCGGGGTCTCGCTCGCTGCCTGCGCCAGCGGCACGGTGCCGGCGAGCAGGCCCACGACGAGCGCGGCGGAGGAGGCGGTGGCGAGGAGGCGCGAGGGGCGCAGCGCTGTCACGGACGCACTATATGGACGATGTCCAGTCGGACGCACCGTGCTAATACGGCACCTTCTGGTGGCCGAAGCCATCCCTACTGAAGCAGGCGAACGCCGTCCTGGTCTTCCCATGCTGAGTCCGCGGTCGAGATGTCGTCTCCGGTCCGTTCACCGAGCGCCAGACACAGCCGATCCGCCAGCGAAAGACCGCTGCCCCGACGCCGCCGGCGGGCAGCCATCTCGGCGTCTTCGCTCGTCACCGGCTCGAGGGCCAGTCCGTAGCTGAGCAGGAGTGCTCGGGCGGCTCCCGAAGGTCCACCGGCAGCACGAGCCGACCCCGATCTCACACACTCACGGTGTATGTCCCACTCATGATTTCAACGTGCCACTACAGACCTCTATATGGGATCCCCAAGGCACCGCCCCCGTCATCCCTCCGGTATTGCGACCGTTGTGGTTGGCGCCTACTCGATGATGATGCGATCGGACTGAACGCGCCCATCGACGGTCTTGAAGACGATGTAGATCTTCTTGCCGGTCTTGCGTGACCATTCGAAGGTGCCGTCGGCCGCGACGGTACGTCGAGCGACCCCGTCCTGGTATCCGGACGGGCCGGGGAAGCGATAGCGCGGCATGACGGTCTCGCCCACGAGTCCGGTGGTCATGCCTTGCACGATGACGCCATTCCTGCCGCGGACTTCCCCGCGTGACCCGATGATCATGATCGACTCAGCGCCCGGGTTGTTCGGATCACCTGGGTTGTTCGGATCACCTGGGTTGTTCGGGTCACCCGGGTTGTTCGGGTCGCCCGGGTCAGCGGGCAGGTCCAGTCCAAAGGCAGCACTCGGGGCACTCCTGGACTCTTCTCCGATGCTCGACTCCACGGTCACCGTGGCGACGTACGCAACGCCTCGTTCCAGCGGCGGGATAGGTGCGGGGATCACGCAATCGGTGGAGCCGCGGAACTCTGCCAGACAGGACGCGACGGGGTTGCCGCCCGCTTGCGGGGCTATGGAGACGTTGTAGCGCAGCGGGATCACGCCTTCAATCTGGTCGGCCAAGGTCCAACTGATGCGCAGGGAGCCGTCGGGGCGGAACTCACCGGTGACGTTCGTCGGCGGCTGGGGGCGCGGCATCCGGTCGAACCACCGGGTGCGGATGACGTCGCCATTGTCCACGGTGAAGGTGATCCACGCCGCGAGTCGCACGTCGCCGTCGAGAGACACGACCTGGGCACGGGCCACGTCGGCAAAACCAACGCCAACCTGGGCGATGGCGCTTTGGCCTTCCGCCACCGGCGTGGGGGGTATCGAAGTGACGTCCCACAACTCTGCCGAGCCACCTGCCCTCATTGATAGTGAGGTCACAAGCCAGGGGTAGCCGTCGCTCGCAAGACCGACCTGTTGCGGGAGGTCCGAGCGATACCGGAAACCCTGCAAGAGTCCTAGGG
>JAYNIC010000238.1:0-3428 GCA_038108715.1 Candidatus Nanopelagicales bacterium
ACATGCCCCTGGCCAAGGTCAACAACGTCTCGTTCGAGGTAGGCGTCGTCGGCCGACTGCTCAACTACGGCCGACTGCAGATCACCTCCGCCAGCGATGAGGACCTCATCATCGATGATGTTCCGAACGTCGAGGTCATCCAGCGAGACGTCTATCGCCTGCATGAAGAGGACGACGAACGTCGACGCCGTCGCAGCATTGATGAGGGTGGCGATCCGGTTCCTCCCAACGATGGGACCTGACCCGACGTTCGCGCTCGATCGGATCATCCTCGGCGGCGATCCGATCTACACGCGCACGGACCTGTTGGAGCGGTCGGGCGTTCCGGACCGACTTGCCCGCACACTGTGGCGCGCCCTCGGCTTCCCCGACGCGGGCGGCGCTCGGGCCTTCGCCGAGATAGACCTGCTCGCGCTGCAGACCGTCGGGCGACTTATCGAGGAGGGGTTGCTCGACGAGGAAACCGCCGTCGTCATCGCGCGCAGTCTCGGCCAGTCAACCGCCCGCCTGGCCGACTGGCAGACCGAGGCGGTTGGGCGGCTGCTGGCCGACCAGGGCGAGTTGCCCGATGTCGATGCCGGTCTTGATCCGGCGTCCATGGACACCATCGCGGCGCGCGCCGGTGAATTGATCGGGCCGCTGGGTGCACTCCTGGACTATGCCTGGCGACGACAACTGGTGGCCGTGCTCGATCGTCGGCTGGCTCGCGCGGAAGCGGCGGCCGAAGAAGCCTTGGCTACCGTCGGATTCGCTGACCTGGTGGGGTTCACGCGTCTGAGTCGACAACTCGTCGACGCCGACCTTGCTGCGCTGGTGGAGTCCTTTGAAGCGGCCAGCGCCGATGTGGTGGCCGCGACCGGCGCTCAGTTGGTCAAGACGGTCGGTGACGAGATCTTGTTCGTCGCCCCTTCCGCCGCTGTTGCAGTTGCCACCGCCCAGCGACTACACGACGTGCACCGTCAACTGCCCGAGGTGCCGCAGGTACGGATCGGCTTGGCCACCGGACATGTCCTGCGTCGAATGGGTGATGTCTTTGGCGCCACGGTCAACCTCGCCAGTCGACTCACGGCGTTCGCCCGTCCCGGGAAGACACTGGTGGATGCGGCCACGGCGGCCGAAGCAGAGGAGTTGCCCGGCGTTCGGTTACGACAGCAGGCGCCGCGGCGAGTGCGCGGGGTGGGGGTAGTTCGCGCGTTCGAGCTGATTGGAATGCAGAACTAGATAGGCGTGACGGCGTCGCGCTCGGCAATTTCGCGGTCGACTGCATCGTCTGGGATGGCTGGGAAGACCCACTTGCGGTAGGACCAGAAGCGGAAGAGGGTGCCCAGGCCGAGTCCGATGACGTTGGCGCTGATGTTGTCGGCGAGGACGCTGTCAAGGCCCAGCGCGTAATGGCTGAACCACAGGCACAGCAGCGCGATCATCATCGCCACGCCGTTCAACGCAATGAAGAGCAGGTACTCGCGCCCCATGTGGGTGCGGCCGCGATGCCGGAAGGTCCAGAAACGATTGCCGAAGTAGGCGAACGTCGTCGCCGCGATGACGCTGATGGCCTTGGCGGTCAGCGGCTTGTCGTTGAGAGGGCCATCGCCACCGGCGAACATCAAGAGGTTGAACAGGCCGACGTCAATGATGAATGCGGAGAGCCCCACGACGCCGAACTTGGCGACTTCCCGGGCGAGGACGCTCAGTGACGACCGCACTCGATCGAGCCACGAGGGCGCGACGGAGCGGCTGAGACCTTCCTGGGACACACCGTGAATGGTAGCCGCCCGGACCGGGAGGTCGCGCCACTAGGAATATGGCACGAGTAGGGTCTCGCTGTGAGTCAGGTCACGGGTACTCCCCGCGTGGGTCTGGTCGGAGGCGGACAACTCGCCCGAATGACCGCGGCGCCGGCGGCTGCCCTCGGTGTGAACCTCCGGCTTCTCGCGGCCGACCCGGAGGAATCCGCGGCGCAGGTGATCTGCGACGTCGTCCTCGGCAGCCATACCGACCTCGCTGCCCTGAGTGAACTGGCCGAAAATTGCTCGGTCATCACCTTTGACCATGAGCACGTGCCGCCCACCCATCTGCGGGCGCTCGAGGAGGCCGGGATCGGTGTTCAGCCGAGCAGTGCTGCGCTTGTGCATGCCCAGGACAAGATCACGATGCGCGAGGCCGTCGAGGCGGCCGGGCTACCGACACCTCGGTGGCGGCACGACTTCGGCGCCGATGACCTCCCGACGGTTGGGGAGGCTCTCGGCTGGCCGCTGGTATTGAAGGTTTCCCGCGGTGGGTACGACGGGCGTGGTGTGTGGGTTGTCGACGATGAAGCCCAGGCGCGTGACGTGATGTCGTCAACCGAGCTTGCTCCCGGTGCTTCCTGGCTGGCCGAGGAGCTGGTGCCCTTCACCCGGGAGCTTGCGGCGCAGGTCGCCCGCTCACCGTCCGGTCAGGCGGTCGCCTACCCGGTCGTCCGAACGGTCCAGGTCGATGGCATGTGTTCGGAGGTTGTCGCTCCGTGCCCGGATCTGCCGGAGGCGACAGCACTGGAAGCACAGCAGATCGGCCTGCGGGTGGCGGAAGCACTCGGTGTCACCGGCATGCTCGCCGTAGAACTCTTCGACTCGCCGAAGGGTTTGCTTATCAACGAACTGGCGATGAGGCCGCACAACTCTGGGCACTGGTCGATCGACGGGGCGGTGACGAGTCAGTTCGAGAACCACTTGCGTGCTGTACTGGATCTTCCGCTCGGCGACCCACGATCAATCGCACCGTGGTCGGTCATGGTCAACGTGGTCGGCCCGCGTGACATCGAGGGTCTGCCTGCGCTGACCGAGGCCTTTCGTCATGTGATGGCACGAGATCCCGGCGTCCACGTGCATCTCTACGGCAAGGCCCTCCGTCCCGGACGCAAACTCGGCCATGTCACGGTTGTGTCAGACGACCTTGACGACGCACTGGCGCGCGCGCACCATGCAGCCGACTACCTCATGGGAGTAATCGATGAGTGAAGCACCGACCGTTGGAATCATCATGGGCAGCGACTCGGACTGGCCGACCATGGAAGCAGCCGCACAGGCGTTGCAGGAATTCGGCGTGTCCTACGAGGCCGATGTTGTCTCTGCCCATCGCATGCCGAAGGAGATGCTCACCTACGCCGAGTCCGCCGCCGAGCGCGGTCTCCGCGTCATCATTGCCGGTGCCGGGGGTGCCGCCCACCTACCCGGGATGGTGGCCGCCCTGACTCCGCTGCCGGTGATCGGCGTCCCCATTCCCCTGACCTATTTGGACGGGATGGACTCGCTTTTGTCGATCGTGCAGATGCCCGCCGGGGTGCCGGTGGCCACGGTAGCGGTGGGCAACGCCCGCAATGCCGGGCTGCTCGCCGTTCGAATCCTTGCTGCGGCCGACGTCGAACTGCGTGCGGCGATGATCGAATTCCA
>JAYNIC010000239.1:0-3353 GCA_038108715.1 Candidatus Nanopelagicales bacterium
GACCGATCCCGATATAGGAATCCAGTCGAGCCACCTTGCTCGCCTTCTCCGCCGCCTCGGACCGGTTGGAGATCTTGAGCACGTGCTCGGGGACGATGCAGGTCAGATCGGTGGATGTCGACAGGCAGAACTCGTAGTGGCGCACGTCGAAACTGCCCGTGACCGACTGCTCGCTGCGGTCCTGGGAAAGCACCCGCAGGGAACACTGCGTGCCGATGAACTCCCGCACATCGACGCGCTCCCCGGTCGCGAGGGTGAACGTATAGGCCAGTGATCCGGCGTACGCGCGATAGCCGAGGGAGGGGTCGTACGCCTTGCCGACGTGCTCGCGGATGTACTCGTCGGCTTCGTCGAAGGTGGTCGCGCTGCCTTCGACCAGCAGCCGCGGCGTGCCCTGCTGCGGCGCGATCATGTCGCCGAGTTCCCAGCGGTAGAAGCGGACGTGACGCTTGCCCTCCTCCACGCCCTCACCACTGAATTCCTCGCCGCGGATCGTGGCGACGAAGTGGGGGGTGACCCACGTCCATTGCAGTACACCGGGCATGTCCGTGAAGTGCCACGGGATCGGCGTACCGATGTCCTTCACTCAAGCCCCTCCGGGTCTATGCGCGAGGTGGCCCGCTCGACCGCCGCCGACACGGTCTTGGGGAGCACATCCAGTGCGCGGGCGACGTCCGCCTTGGACATACCTTCCCAGTAGGTGAGGTAGAGCGAGGCCAAAGCCATCGGATCGGGCCCCTTGGGTCCGTCGAGGACCGCCGCCATGATGGCCCGACTGAGCACGGCACTGCGCTCATAGTCGACCGCGGTGTCCTCGGTGAGGTCATCGGCGACGAAGCGTTCGGCCTCGTCCCGGCCTTCGTCGGACAGCGACGCATAGTTGCGCATCGCGGACATCGCGGCCAGGGATTCGTCCCGCTGCCGCAATTCGGTGACGGTGATGCCGAGACGTTCGGCGAGCTCGACCTCGGTGGGCTGGCGATGCTCCTCGGCGACGAACGCGTCAACCGCGCGCGATCGGTTCAGGCGATCGGCGACCGCTCCCCTGCCGTACGTCGCGCGGGCAAGGTCGTGCGGCCAGTTGCGCATCTTGCCGATGAGGAAAGCGAGGTAGTTGACGCGGCCGAGCTTGCCCTCACGATCGGAGTCGTAGCGGTCGGTCACGTCACTGACGAACAGGTACATCATCGAGCGCACGTCGTCATCCTCGATGAGATCGAGGTCGGCGACGAGGCGACGGCGTACCTGACCCATGCGGGGGTAGAGCCAGTCGACGGCGGCGGCCATGAGTCCACCGAGCAGCCTCGGCTCGATCTGGTCGAGGTCGCGGAAGGGGACGCCGGCCTCGACGCGGGCGTTGAAGACCTCGATGTCGCGCTCGGCGCACCAGGCCTTGATCTGTTCTCGCGCGTCGTAGCCGCTGCCCTCGGGGACCCACACGCGGCATAGGCCGTCGCTCCACCGGCGGCTCCAGGCCGGCATGGTGAGGTCCTTGATCAGTGCGGCGGGATCGAAGTTGTCGGGGGAATCCCAAAAGACGCGGTCGGTGCTGAAGACCGGGGCTTGATCGAAGATGTCGATCTCGGTAAGACCATCGACCTCGAGGTCGGGCACCCGTCGGGGATCGTTTACGCCCTCGTCCGGTGACTCCGACATGACGCTCGGTAAGGCGAAGGGGACGACCGTCGACTATGTCGTCAGCCGACCGTGACCAACTCCGTGGCCAGGTCGGCAAGGAAGACGTCGAACTCGGCTTCGCGACGCTGGCAGACTGCGGCAGCGGCGAGGGCTTCAGGGGCATCAGGGCGCGGCATGGGCACTAGGGCCGGGTCAGTGCTCGCGAGTTGGTCCATGAGATCGGCGAGGGCCGTGACGGCCGCCTGGCCAACCGAACCAGCGCACTTCATGTCGCCGACCTCGCCCAGGCCAATGGCAAGCGTGAGGTGGAGGCGGGAGCCAGCAAGATCAAGCCCAGCGAGGCGAACTGGCACTCCGGGGTGGGCCGCCAGGATGGCGGCGGCGCTGCGGGCGGTGGCCGCAGCGCCAGATCGAGTGGGAGCCAGGCGCACGGCGACCTCAACGGAGGTGACCAGGCCGGCTTCCATAGGCATCGCCGTGGGGGCCATGGCGACTCCTCTCACTGGATCTGTCGGGACCGGGTGCTTGGCCCCCGGGTGTTCTGATGGTCGAGTCTAGCGGGGTCAGCCGGCCGTGTCATGGGCCCAAGGTCCCCCGAACGGCTGATGCGTTGATGGGCCGCCCCTCCAAGGGGCGGCCCATCAACTGTGGAGTCTGAACTAAGCGCCGGTGCCGATTTCCACCGGCGTCACACCGGTCGGGATGTTCGTGGCCGGGATGTCTGCGACCACACAGCCGGCGACCGCGTCGGGCTCCGTGGGATCAAGACCACCCGATCCGGACAGGTAGCTGTACATCTGGAGAGCCTCGTCATTGCAGCCCCACACCACGAAACCGGTGGTGCCATCGGGGGCGTAAAAGATCGTGTTGCCAGGGCTCACCTGAAGGGCGTAGTCGTTGACGAACACAGTGGCGTCCGCCGGGTAGCCCTGGGTGTTGACGTAGTAGGTCTCGATGACCTTGGCCGCGCTGTTGATGTCCGATTTCACCGAGGCGTCGCGCGCGGAGTTGCGCTGCGAACTGAACACCGCGATGGCGATCGCGGCGAGGATGCCGATGATGGCGATAACGACCAGGAGCTCGATGAGGCTGAAGCCCTCGTCCTCCCGGCTCCGATTCAAACGATCGACAAGCATGTTTACTCCTGTGTCAGTTCCCCGTCTGGGGTGCGGCCCTCGCCGTCAGCAGGGGTATCGGACCGACACACCCCGGGAGAGCCCTCCGTGGCGACAAAAATGTCATCCGATAATCGGACTCAGTTGTCCATGAGTTCGTAGATGTTGAAGATCGGCAGGTAGAGGGAGATGACCATGACCCCGATGGTGATGCCCAAACCCACGATCATGATGGGCTCGATGAGCGAGGTGAGCTGCTCGGTCGTGGCCTGCGCCTCGGCGTCGTAGAAGTCGGCGATCTTGCTCAGCATCGCGTCTAGCTCGCCCGTGTCCTCACCGACCGCGATCATCTGCACCACCATGGCCGGGAAGATCGTGTGCTGGGCGAACGGCGCCGCCATGCCCGAGCCGCTGCGCACACTCTCCTTGACGTCCTCGATGGCCCGCGTGATGACGACGTTGCCCGAGGTCTCTCCCACGATGTCGAGGGCGGTGAGGATGGGGACGCCAGCCTGCAGGAGGGCGGAGAAATTGCGCGGGAATCGCGCGAGGGCGACCGTCTTCATCAGCCCACCGAAGACCGGGATCTTGAATTTCAGT
>JAYNIC010000240.1:0-3347 GCA_038108715.1 Candidatus Nanopelagicales bacterium
GTCGGAACTGGCCGCCATATCGAGGTAGCTGCTGCCGACACTGGAACCCTTCGGCGTCAACTCCAGGTAACCGCTGCCCGACTGCGCCGAGGCGCCGTCGAACACGATTGCCTGGCTTACCGTGGCGTTCGGCGTCCACGGGTTGGTCTGCAACGCCACCTGATCGAGATAGAGGGTCGTCCCCGTCGTGGTGAGCAGCACCTGCACGGTGAACCCGGTGTGCCCGGACTGGGCCACGTCGACCGGCACCGTCACCATCTGCCAGTCGCCCGTGGCGGTGAAATCCTGGGTCCAGGTCTCCTTCGTGCCACCGACGGAGGTGACTTGCACGCTGCCGCTCACACGCGCACCGCCGGTGCGCACCACGGCCGTGGCGCTGAGTTGATCGCCGACCGACGTGGACTGTGTCGCGCCGTGCTGCACGCCCGTGCCGGCTGTAGCCACCGAGAACTCCATGACGCCGTAACTGCTGTCGTAGGCGTTGTCGGGGTCGTCGTAGACACCCCAGGTCACTCCCGAACCGGACGCCGACCACGGATCGGTCTGCTCGATGAGGACCGGCACCAGGGAGACGGAGTCGACGTCGAGTTGTCCCGCGCCGTTCAGCGTGACCTTCGGGATCATGGTGTTGGCGTTCTTGGTGGTGTCGAGCATCAACTCCACCAGCGTCCAGCCTGAGGTGGCGGTGAAGGCCACACTGGCACTGTCCGCGGTCGTGCTGCCATTGGCCGTCGCCAGGGACATGGTGCCGTTGATGTTGGCGCCACTCGTCGAGCGCACGTAGGCCTCGAGCTTGTACGACGATCCGGCGATGACGTCGATGGGAGCGCCGGAGGTGTCGGCGGTGATGGTGTCGCCCACCCCTCCCCCAGCGCCGGAGGTGATGAAGCGCAGGTAGTTGGGTCCGTTGGCGGCGTCATCGACGTTGTCCTCGATGGTGATCGAGGCGATTCCGCTGCCCGGCTGCACCGCGGACCAGTAGTTGACATCGCGGCTCTCGACATTGTCGATGTACACGATCGCGCCGGCAGGCAGATCGAACTCCGTGCGCAAGTCCGTCGCGCCGGTGTTCTTGATCGGCAGGCTGAGGAACACCTGCTGCCAGGTGCCGGTGATGGGAATGGACGCCTGGTAGGAGTCCAGGGTCGTGCCGCCGGAGTCCTGCGTGCGCAGCCAGGCCGCAGCACCGGAGATGTTGCCCTGCGGCGACTTGATCCAGAAGGACATCTCATGGGCCGTCCCGGCCACCGGCTGGTAGGCGCCATCGAGGTAGGCAGCGCCTGCTCCCGTCCCGTCGTTGGTGACCTGCAGGTAGCCATCCCCGGCGTAGGCGTTGGTCGGATCGTTGACGCCCTCGATACCGAGGAAACCGGTCGGGGCGTACGGCGTCCAGGCATCGACGGGGGTGAGCCCCACTTCGGTGATGGAGACGTCATCGATATAGGCGCCCACACCGTTAACGACCGAGATCTCCAAAGCGAGGCTCGTTGCGCCAGACTTTGTGATGGGCAGGGTTACCGTGAACTGCTGCCAACCGGTTCCGCTAGTGGCCGGTGCGAGTTGGGCGACGTTCTGTCCTGCGGTAAGAGTCATCCCGAAGGAGCCATTCTTGTTGGTCGCCTGCGTCGTCTTGACCCACACCGAAGCGGCCCAGGTCGAGCCCACCTGCGGTGACTCCGCCACCGTGTAGACGTTCTCCTGCATGGAGGGGGAGGCCACCTGGACGTACATCACCCCGCTGCCCGAGTGGGCCAGCGATGCATTGTTGATGCCTAGCGGCGCAACGGACTTCTGAGTTGCCCAATTGGTGCCGCTGTACTGCGTGGCCGTCCACCCCGATGGCGCCGGAGGGGTTCCCACGCCGGACTGATTGCTGGCGATATCGGTGACGGTGACCGAGGCGTCGTCGACGTAGAGATATTCACCCTTTTGTCCACTGTTGATGTCGACGGCGATGTAGGGCACCGCTGAGCCGCCCTGCATCGTGCGGGTGACGGTGATCTGCTGCCAGGTGCCGTTCGCGGTGAAGGCCTGGGTCGACCAACCGGACTGCTCGGCGATTCGCAGTTGTCCGCTGACGCCCGTCGGAGCGAGAACCCACGCCGAGTACGTCAACATCTCACCGGCGAGGGCCGTCGTCGGCCACTGATAGAGCATGGTGGCGCCATTGCCGGTGAGGTCGGTGGCCTGCATCGAGTTGGTGCCCGAGTGGGCGTAGGCGCTCGTGACCGCCTGTGTGCTCGCACCGTTGCTGGCGTTGTAGGGCTCCCAGGGCAACTGTTGCAGGACCTGGTCGTCCACTTGCAGTTCGGCGTTCGTCGTCCCCACGGTGATACGCGGGCGCAGGTCGGTGTGTCCGGACAGGCCCACTTCCAGCGACACGGCGACCTGGGTCCAGGAACTCCCTACCGTGAAGGGCACACTCGCCGTCTCGGTGGACCCGCCGAGAGCGGACAGGCTCAGCGTGCCGGAGATCGAACCGCTCGCGGCCCGCAACCAGGCTGAGTAGGTGTAGAAGGTGCCTTGCGCCGGGTAGCCCGCCGAGTCGTCGGTGGAGTACTCGAAGGGCATATTCGCCTGCGACGTGGTGTAGAGGGACGCGCGACCGATCCCCGAGTGGGACCCGTCAGCGATCCACACCTGGTTCGGACCCTTCACGATGGTCTGCTGGCCGGGCATGTTGGCGAGAGAGTGAATGGCGAAGTCATCCCAGCGGATGCCGGTGGAGGAACTATCCCCGTCGGGCACCTGACCGAACACGCCGCCGGGTGGAGAGGTGGTGATCTTTAACGTCTGGGTGAAGAACAACGCATTGTTGTTCGACAGGTCGATGACATACGCGGTCACATATCCGCTCACGGCGGTGAGTCGCACCTGGTACCAGTGACCTCGGGTGACGTTGGGCGCCTTCGACGCTCCGCTGACCAGGCTCTTGGACGACGTGGTGACTGAGAGGAAGCCACCGTCGCCGTTGGCGGTCTGCAGCCGGAAGGCGTAGCCCTTCATCGACGAGTAGTTGCCGTCAAGCCAGAACCCAAAGTTGGCGATGTCACGATCGCTCGACCCCGTGGGGAACATCACCTTGTAGGAGACGTCGAAGTCCCCGGGGGTGTATCCGGTCGTGTTGGAGTAGGTCATCCAGGACTGCTTGCCATCTGAACGCAAGGTGTCGGGGTAGTCGGTCGCGATGTAGACCCCGCTGGAGTAGCCGGGCATGAGCGGTGAGGTCGCCATCGACTCGAAGGTCCCGACGATGTTCGGCCGGGTGACCGTCGGCACCGTGTTGCCGCCGTACGTCGAGGTGATGGAGAACTCGACCGCATCGATCTGGACCGAGGTGCCGGAGT
>JAYNIC010000241.1:0-1477 GCA_038108715.1 Candidatus Nanopelagicales bacterium
CTGCCATCGAGGGCGGCACGCTGCTGCCGGCGCTCATCCCCATCATCCTTCCCCTCGCCGTGCTCGTACTGCCCCTTCTCGACCTCGGGCTGGCCGTCCTTCGTCGGACGCGCAAGGGCCGTTCACCGTTTGCTCCCGACAAGCAACACCTCCACCATCGCCTTCTGGAGATGGGCCATTCGCAGCGCCGCACCGTGGTCCTCATGTATGGGTGGACCGCTGTGGTGGCGGGCACGGCGGTCGCTCTCGCCTTCATCCCTGTCTCCTACGCGCTACTCATGCTCGTCCTGGGCACTCTCGCGGTGGCGTACGCGGCACTGCGCCCGCGCCTATCCCGACTTCTTGCGGGTCGGTCAAAGTCGGCCGCCTGACGCCATCCAAGACCGATGGTCGGTGCGATTTTTGACCGTCGCGACCGGGATCCAGGGGGGGGCGGTGGTGGTTCTTCCGCGTGGTAGCCTGACGCCCGGTATCCCCGAGGTCCTGTCTGCCTCGGACACCCGCTGGACATCCCCGAGTTCCTGCTTCTGGAGGTTTGATGGCGACGCCTGCATCTGAGGCGCCTTTCGTCCTGCCGTCGGTGGTGTTCCGGCCCGTTGTCCTTCTCGTGGTGTGTGGCGTCATCGCGGCCGTCGTCGTCGGTTTTTCCGCGTGGGCCGGATCGGTCATGTTCGGGGTGTTCTTCGCTGCGGGTCTGGCCCTGGGTCTGCTCAACGCCCTGCTCGTGAAGTGGTCGGTCGGCTCAATCGCAGCGCAGGATCACCCGCTCAAGCGCAAGGTCGCCCTGAACTCGGCCACCCGCCTCATCATCATCACCGTGATCGCGCTCGTCGTCGCCTATCTGTTCCGCCCGCTGGGTCTCGGCCTCATTTTCGGCCTGGCGGTTTTCCAAGTTGTCTTGGTGCTGAGCACAGTTCTCCCCGTGTGGCAAAAGCTGCGCAAGGGAGAGCCGGACGGTGCGCCCACTCACGGATCGGGCACTGAGCCGGAGGGTGGGTCAGAGTCATGACTCTGGGGTTGCCCGCTCTTGAGGTCGGTCACCACCAAACCGCAACGTGGCTCGGGATGACGGTGAACACCGACACCATCTACTCGACTCTGGTTGCCGCAGCCGTCACCCTGGTGCTGGCCTTCATCCTGCGCGCCAAGGTCACCTCCACCGGCGTTCCTAGCGGTGTTCAGCTGTTCTGGGAGGCAGTCACTGTTCAGATGAGGGGACAGATTCAGTCGTCCATGGGGTTGTCGCTCGCGCCGTTTGTGCTTCCCCTTGCGGTGAGTTTGTTCGTCTTCATCCTCGTGGCTAACTGGATCGCCGTCCTGCCAGTCCAATACACGAACGCGGATGGGGCTACCCGCGAGTTGCTCATGCCGCCGGCCGCCGACATCAACTTCGTCCTGGCTCTGGCGCTGTTCGTCTTCATTTGCTACCACATGGCGGGCTTCCGCAGTCGCGGCGTCGTCGGCTACCCCGTCAAGG
>JAYNIC010000241.1:1487-3323 GCA_038108715.1 Candidatus Nanopelagicales bacterium
CCGTCAAGGTGGCGAAGGGTCACGTCGCGTTCCTGGCACCCATCAACATCGTGGAAGAGATCGCGAAGCCCATTTCCCTTTCGCTTCGACTCTTCGGCAACATCTTCGCCGGTGTCATTATGGTTGGCCTGATCGCGTTGCTGCCCGCTTACATCATGTGGCTGCCCAATGCCATCTGGAAGACCTTCGACCTCTTCGTCGGCCTTATTCAGGCCTTCATCTTCGCCTTGCTCACGATCTTGTACTTCAGCCAGGCGACAGAGTCAGCGGAGGAGCATCACTAGGGAATCAGGTCAGGGGGCACCCTCGGGCCACATCGTGGTTTGGCAGCAGACCCACAGGTAATCAAGGAGGAAAGGCAATGGCAGACCCCACTATCGTCGCCGGAGCGCTCATTGGCGGCGGCCTTATTCTGGGTGGCGGCGCAATCGGCGCGGGTATCGGTGACGGCATCGCCGGCAACGCGTTGATCTCCGGCATCGCTCGCCAGCCGGAGGCTCAGGGCCGGTTGTTCACCCCGTTCTTCATTACGGTCGGCCTGGTCGAGGCCGCGTACTTCATCAACCTGGCCTTCATGGCGTTGTTCGTCTTCGCCACGCCGGGGGCCTAGCGAGTCATTATGGGAGCAACAGTGGTTTCGGGCGCTGCGCTGTGGGCGTCTGAGGAAGGTGGCAACACCAACTTCCTCATCCCCAACGGCACCTTCTTCTTCATCCTGGCGATCTTCCTGGTCGTCTTCGGGATCATCACAAAGTTCGTGGTGATCCCCGTGCAGAAGGTGCTGGATGAACGCGACCGCATGGTGGCCCAAACCACGCAAGACAATCGTGAAGCCGCTGAGCAGGATCAGGCGGCCGAGTCGGAGTACCGGAGCGAACTCACCACGGCACGGTCCGAGGCGGGGGCTCTTCGGGATCAGGCCCGAACCACCGGACGCGAGGACGTCGACGCACTCAAGGCCGAGGCCAACGAAGAGGTCGCGGCCCATTTGAAGGATGTCAGTGACGAACTGCGGGCCGAGGGCGATGCACTGGCCCCGCAGTTGCAGGGCTCCGTGGAGGCCCTCTCGGAGGATCTCGCGCGGCGCATCCTGGGGACATCGGATGGTCCCCCGACGGCGGGTCAGCGGTAGGCGATCATGGCGGTATTCATCGGACAACTCATCGGCTTTGCCGTCATCGTGTTCATCATCTACCGGTACGTCGTCCCACCGGTTCGCACCCTTATGAGGGAGCGGCAGGAAGCCGTTCGTCAGCAACTGGAGGAAAGCGCACAGGCTCGCGATCGACTCGCCCAAGCCGACCGCTACCACGCCGAGCGCGTCGCCGAAGGTCGAGCCGAGGCACAGCACATCGTGTCGGAGGCGTCGACCGACTCGGTGCGTATCACGGAGCAATTGCGCTCCCAGGGTGAGATCGAAGCGGAACGCATCAAGGTCCATGGCACAGCGCAGGCCGAACTCCTGCGAGCACAGTTGATTCGCGAATTGCGCGGCGAACTCGGCCAGGAGGCGCTCCAGCGAGCGGCTGACATCGTGAAGTCACGCGTGGCTGAGCCGGGAGCTCAAGCCGAGACCATCGATCGTTTCCTCGACGAGTTGGACTCCATGGCGGCGGCAACCCAGACGCCCACCGATGACGACACGGATCTGCGTCCAGCGAGCCGTGAGGCCCTCGCGTCCGTGGTCGCCCGCTTCGATGATCTGGCGGCGTCGCTTACGACAGACGACCTCGCCCAACTGGCCGAAGACCTGACAGGTGTGGCGGAACTGCTCATGAAGGAGCCGATGCTCGCCCGTCACCTGGCCGAGGCCAGCGGGTCAGCCGAGGCGAAGCG
>JAYNIC010000242.1:0-3294 GCA_038108715.1 Candidatus Nanopelagicales bacterium
ATCGACTAGGAGCGCCACCTGTTCTAGGCCACGACGGGCCGGGACCCCTAGATGGGGTCCCGGCCCGTCGTCAACGGGTCCGTCACCGGAGTGGCGTATTCGCCGATCCACTCGGCCTTCCAGGCCTTGTCGTACTTCTCCTCGTTGCAGCTCGGGTTGTAGATGGCGATCAGTTCGCGGCTGATCTGCTCTCGATGCGCCCGCGTGCCTCCGGGCACTTCCAGCCAGCACGCGTAAAGGTTGTACTTGCCGCCCGCGCGCTTGATCCAGGCGGACGAGCGCGGATGCCGGAAGGGAAATCCTTCGGTGGCCAGATCGTCAGCGTGGCCCACGTAGATGACGGCGAATTCGCTGGCCTTCTCCTTCGCCAGAATCGCGTAGACGGCAGGACGCGCCGGCGCCGTCCAGCCGGCGAGGGCTCGAGGACCTTCGAAGGAGTACCCGGCGAGGCTGCCGAGCCTGATCACGGCAACTCGTCGAGATCGGCGTAGTCCTCGTCCTCAGCAAGGCATTCGGCGCGCACCACAGGCCAAGGGGGGAGTTTGGTGTCTGCGACGGCCTCGGTGAACTGTGCCAGGGCGATCTCGACCGCCGCGTCGGGGTTGTCCGCCTCGACGACGATTTGCGCGCCATAGCCCATCGTGCCCATGCCGCTGGCGATGCCGTCGAGGGGGGCGACCGCGTCGGCGAGCTCAACGGTTTCCTCGAGGGTGAACTCCCGGTCGCCCTCAGCCTGCAGGGAAACGCTGTATCGCATGGTCAGCCCACTTTCGCCAGTCGGTCGGCAAGTCGCTCGAGACTAGCCAGATTGTGGCCGGAGTGCACCTCGTCGATGAACGGGTCGGCCACGATCATGCCGAGGGACGTGGGCACGTACTCGACCGCGTCACCCTTGTGCGGGTTGACCCAGATGACGCGATGCGCGATGCGCGACAGCGCCTCCATCGATTCAGCCAAGGCTGCTGGTTCTCCGCGGTCTAGGCCGTCGGAGCAGATGACGACGATGGCGCCGCGGCCGAGTCGCGCGCGTCGTGCCTGGCGTGTGAAGTCACGCAGGGAATCCCCGATGCGCGTGCCGCCGTCCCAGTCCATCACCGCTTCACCGGCCATCCGCATAGCCTCATCGGGGTCCCGCCGATCAAGCGATCGGGTGATGCGCGTCAGGCGGGTGCCGAAGCAGAAGACGTCGACCTTGGTGTTGGCCCGTCGAGCGGAGTAGGCGAACTGCAGAAGATTGCGGGAGTAGTCCGCCATCGACCCGGACACGTCGAGGATCAGGACAAGGGGACGTAACTTCTCCTTGCGCTTGCGGAAGGAGAGGTCGCGAGGTTCGCCAAGAGTGCGCATCATCTCGCGGGCCATGCGGCGCATGTCGAGTGTGGAGCTCCGCCGGGCCTTGGTGGAGCGATGCGTGCGGCGCTTCGGTGGTGTGACTCGTAGCCGTGACATCATTCGGCGCAACTGACGGATCTCGTCGTCGCTGCAGTCGGCGAACGCCTTGTGTCGGTAGACCTCCGACGTACTCGCAAGGTAGCCGAGTTTGATCTCGTCGGGGCTGACCTGCCCCGGCAGTCCCTCTTCGGTATTGGGGATTTCCAGCGTTGCTCCCGCCGTGGACGAAGCTTTTAAGGTCTTCTTGCGGATGTCCGCGGTGGCGGGCTCGATGTCCAGGAAGTAGTGGCGAAAGACCTGGTTGTAGAGAGGGATGTTGTCGCGGCGTCGGACGAGCGTGGCGCGTCCGCACCAGTAGACGTCCATGATGTCGCCGACGTCAAGAGTGCTGACGCCAGCGCAGAAGGCGAGGACGTCGTCGGAGCCGACCGGCAGTCCTACTGCTCGCAAGGCGTGACCGAATCCGACCAGCAGATCGTCGTAGCCGGCGGCATCGACGTCGTCAGCCGACGACATCCTGGATGCTCTTTGTCGCGTAGTCGAGGTCGTCACGGTCTTTGATGACAGCGCCCAGGGTGTCGAGAGCGGCTGCTTCGGAGAGTTCACTCGAGCCGAGGGTGTCCAGGCTTTGAGCCCAGTCGATCGACTCGGCCACCCCGGGCGGCTTTTCGAGGTCCATGTCCCGGAGGCGATTCACCGCGGTGACCACCTGGGCGGCGAGTGCTTCGCCGATTCCGGGCAGCCGGGCGCGCACGATGTTGAGTTCGCGGTCCGGTTCGGGGAATCCGATCCAGGTGTACAGGCAGCGTCGCTTGAGGGCGTCATGCAATTCGCGGGTGCGGTTGGACGTCAAGATCACAATGGGGCGTGAGGCTGCCTTGACCGTGCCAACCTCAGGGATCGTGACCTGGAAGTCGCCGAGGAGTTCGAGGAGAAAGGCTTCGAACTCGTCATCGGCACGGTCTACCTCGTCGATGAGCAAGACGCACTGATCACCCGCGCGCACGGCCTGCAAGAGTGGCCGTTCGAGGAGGAAACGTGGGCTGAACAGATCATCGTCTGCAGCACCGCCCTCGGACTGCGCCAACGCGCGGACGTGCAGCATCTGTCGTGCGTAGTCCCACTCGTAGAGGGCGTGGTACATGTCGATGCCCTCATAGCACTGCAGGCGGATCAGGTCACGACCGAGCATGGTCGCGAGGGTCCGGGCAAGTTCGGTCTTGCCGACGCCGACCTCGCCTTCGAGGAGCAGGGGTTTGCCGAGTTTGAGGGCGAGCAGGAGCGCGGTCGCCAAACCTCGATCGGCGATGTAGTCCTCGGCGCGAAGTTGGTCGGTGAGCTGATCGACGGTCAGAGAGGCAACATCCGTCATTTCGCGGCTCAGTCGCCGTTGCCGAAGACGAGGTCGGCGACCGTCCCGCTACCGAGCTTGCCTTCGCGGGCGAGGGTGTTGCGCCATGCGGTGGCGATGTCGCCGCCCTCTTCGGCGAAGCCGTCGAACGAGACGTCCTTCATGTTGCGGCACGCCTTGGTGGGGCTGCACTCAGCGTCAAGCTCGGGCACGCCTGAATCATCGGCCTGCCAGATGCTGCGCAGCACCTCTGCGGGGCCTTGAGCCTCGGCGTCCATGTGCGCCTCCCTTCCTCCTTGCGAGGGTAACAGCGGCAAGGTCACTCCGCAGAACCGACGCCACTCCTCCAAGTGGCCCATTTTGACGGGTGGGCCGAGACTAAGGGGGTGAGACTCCCCACCGTAAAGGTTGCCGCAGTCAGCGCAGCGCTCGCGCTCATTCTCGGGCTTCCGGCCCTTTCCGGGTCTCCTGCTGCTGCAGCCGACGGCTTGGCTGGGCGCTGGGTGTCCGACTCGCTCAGGGACAACAGGATCGGCTACTACCTCGTACTC
>JAYNIC010000243.1:0-1286 GCA_038108715.1 Candidatus Nanopelagicales bacterium
GCTTCTTTCCGGATGTTCGGGATGTTGACGACATCTTTGGAAGTGAGTAAAGCCAGCGACGGTCCCGTCCGGTTCGGATTGGGCGCGGAATTTATGCTTCCCGAGGACCTTCTCCAGCTCGGCCAGGTCACGGTGGGTGGCATAGCCCGCGGCTCGCTGCAAAGCGCCTACATCGGCTACTGGATCGATCAAAGGTACGCCGGCCGGGGGATCATGCCCACCGCCGTCGCCATGGCCACGGACCACTGCTTCATCGCCGGGGGCCTGCACCGCGTGGAGATCAACATTCGTCCGGAGAACGCTGCCTCTCTCCGCGTGGTCGAGAAGCTGGGCTTTCGCAACGAGGGCATGCGTGAGCGATACCTGCACATCGACGGGGGTTGGCGTGATCACGTGACCTTCGCGCTGTGCGCCGAGGAGGTCCCCGAAGGGCTCTTGGCGCGATGGCAGGCGGTTCGACAGCACTGACGGACTAGGGGAGCGCGGACGTCGATCGTGTCGGCGACACGCACCTCGTTGAGTGCTCGGTTCCGCCAACTTGGACTCCCGGCAATCTACGGTCTGAACATGACAGGTCTGGTCTACGTGGCGATCGTCGCCCTGTGGGCCGCCGTTCTCATCCCCATGTGGCTGCGACGTCACGACGACGACCAAGCGCGTCGACTCGACCGGCATCGCTCCGCCATGGGCACCCTGGCCGCCTTCTCCGCTCCGCCCTCGACCGCCGCTCGAGTCGCGGCACGTCGCCGCCGCACCCTGCTGGCAGTCTTTGCCGTGCCCGCGGTGATGGCCGTGGGTGCCTGGTTGCTCGGCGTTCTTCCCACCGTCGTGATGGTGATCGTTGTTTTGCCCGTCGCCACCTACGCGCCCTTGGCTGCTCTGGCAGCCAGGCGCAGTGCGGCCCGGGTCGCCGAAGAGCGTCCGGTCGCCGAGCCGGAGATCGCGCTCGCTGCGCCCGCCTCGCCGGTGGCGGTGGAGCCGACCGACGACGTCGCGGTCGAGCCCCCGGTTCGGACGTACGCCGCGCTCACGAGTTGGGACGAGGTCTTCGACCAGTCGGCGTGATCGGCTAGCCCGAGCGGCTGGTAGTCTCGCCGCCTGTCCAGGCAGGGCCATCTCTACTGGGCTCCGGGGCTGTAGCGCAGTCCGGTAGCGCACCTCGTTCGCATCGAGGGGGTCAGGGGTTCAAATCCCCTCAGCTCCACTTCACGAAGGGCCGGGTCGCCACCCGGCAGGAGACCCCGCCCCATACTTACCAAGGGCGTTGTCGGGAAAACGGCAGTTCG
>JAYNIC010000243.1:1296-3294 GCA_038108715.1 Candidatus Nanopelagicales bacterium
GGCCGCGCGAGCGCCGTACGGTGGTGGTCCATGAGCACCTACCGACGAGCCCTCACCCGACTCGTGTCCGCGGTTGGGGCGACCGGCCTGGTAGGCGCGAGTTTGGTCGCCGGCGCCGGGGCCGCCCAGGCGGCGCCCATGATGGCCTGCCAATGGATTGACTCCGAATACACCGCCACCTACGACTGCACGGAGCCCAGCGAAGGGCTCGAATACGTCGATGTCGTCGAGTGCTGGTCAATGCCGGTGTCTGAGCGGGCCTATGTCAGCACCAAGGTCACCGGCTCCCCCTGGCGCAAGACGCGCGACCTACCGGTGCAGAGCGGCACCTCGAAGAAATGCTCGGAGGAGTTTCCCTACCTGAGCCGTTTCCGGATCCCCGTCGACCTGCTGGCGTCGATGGAGACTGCGCGCTTCCGACTGACCTTGCCGGCCGCCGAGGGCGAGCTGCCCGATGGCGGGACCTACGCCTACCGCAAGACCCAGGTGAAGTACGGCGTCTGCCTGATGCCAGAAGACGCGACCGATTGGTGTTCACGCAAGTAGGCACTTTCACGCAAGTCGGCGCCGAGCGTCCCTAGATCCAGGTCGGCATCCACATCCGCCAGGTCCATTGCAGGTAGGGCAGCGTTTCGCCGGTCCACACGGGGTAGAACCACCAACCCAAAATGACGGCGAGCAGGACCACCCCTCCGGAGACGATGGCTCCTAGGCGGCGGCGCTCGGGCGGGGCATCGGCCGGTCCGAGGATGGCCCCCAATGCCATGGCCAGGGCCATGGCGATGTACGGCACGAAGATCACCGAGTAGAAACTAAAGATCGTGCGATCGAGATAGAGCAGCCAGGGAACCCAGCCCGCGAGAACACCCACCAGCACCGCACCCGCGCGCCAATCACGTCGTGCTGCCCAACGCCACAGCATGTAGACCAGTGCCACTGAACCAATCCACCAGATGACGGGGTTGCCTACGGCGAGCACCTCGGCGGCACACTTAGCCGACTCGCAACCTCCATCACCAGCCTCAAGGCTGCGCCAGTAGAACGACACCGGCCGGGTCTGCAGGAACCAACTCATCGGGTTGGACTGGTAGGAGTGATCACCGGTGAGGCCGACGTGGAACTTCCACGCCTCAGCGTGGTAGTGCCACAAAGAGCGCAGGGCGGCAGGGATGGGCAGAGCCGAATCCATGCCGTCGGCCCAGGTGCGACCCCATCCGGAGTCCCCGCGCAGCCAGCCGGTCCACGTCGCCAGGTAGGTCACGGCAGCGGACCCCACCATCGTGAGAGCGGCTGTGGGTGCGCTACGCAAGAAGGTGGCTGTCCACGGCTGACGTACCGCGAGTTGTCGTCGCAGGGAGATGTCCCAGAACACGGTCATGAGGCCGAAGAAGGCCAGGTACCACAGGCCGGACCACTTCACCCCGATCGCGAGGCCGAGTGCCACGCCGGCGGCCCAGCGGTAGGGCCTTGGACCTAGGCGCGGGCCCCACTCGCTCGGGGCGAGTGGCACTTTGTCGGCGAAACGTTTGCGCACGTGATCGCGGTCGAGCAGCAGCAGACCGAAGGCCGCGAGGCACGTGAAGGAGATGACCATGTCGAGTACGGCGGAGCGGCTCGTGACCAGATGCATGCCGTCGACGGCCAGCAGCAGACCGGCGACGACGCCGATCAGATCCGATCGAGTGAGTCGGCGCGCGATCCGGGCGGTCATGAGGACGGCGAGCGTGCCGAGGACGGCCACGGCGAACCGCCAGCCGAAGGGGTTCAGGCCGAACATCCACTCACCGGTGGCGATCACCCACTTGCCAAAAGGTGGGTGGACCACGAAGGAGGGGTCGTCCTTGAAGATGTCGATCGTGCGCCAGTTGCCGTCCGAGGCCAAGATGATGTCGTTGACACTGTCGTCGAACTGCATCTCGTGCCCATAGCGCAGCAGGGACAGGGCATCCTTGGCGTAGTAGGTCTCGTCGAAGGCGAACGAGTGTGGCCAGTTGAGGT
>JAYNIC010000244.1:0-3245 GCA_038108715.1 Candidatus Nanopelagicales bacterium
ATATCTCGGAACTGCTCATGACCCGGTCGACCGCCCTTTCGACCATCCGGCCTACGTGCTTTTCTCTTCGGGTACCACCGGTAAGCCCAAGTGCCTGATCCATCGAGCCGGTGGCGTCCTGCTCAAGCACCTTGTCGAGCAGGCGCTGCACTGCGACGTGCGCCCAGGCGATCGCGTCTGCTTCTACACGACGACCGGCTGGATGATGTGGAACTGGGCGGTGTCGCTGCTGGCGAGTGGCGCCACGTTGGTCCTGCACAACGGCGCGCCGAACTACCCGAGCGTTGACGCCCTGTTCGATGTGGCGAACTTGACCGAGCTAACGCACCTGGGCGTCGGGGCCCGGCTCCTGGACTCGATGCGCGCGGACGATGTCGACCTGTTGGCCGATCGCGACCTGGAGGAGTTGCGCATGGTCATGGTGACCGGATCACCTCTCAGCGCGGCAACGGCGCAGTGGCTGGTGGACGAGCTCGGCCCTCGCGTCATGCCGCATCCCATTTCCGGAGGCACGGATCTGGTCGGATGCTTCCTCGTTGGCGACCCGTCGCGACCGGTGTGGGCCGGTGAACTGCCCGGTGCTGCACTCGGACTAGATGTCGACGTGGTCGACGACGAGGGCACGCCGATAACCGATGACACCCCCGGCGAGCTTGTGTGTCGCAATGCCTTCCCTACCGTCCCGCTCGGCATCTGGGGGGATGAGGACGGCACGCGGTTGCGGTCGACGTACTTCGAGCGGCTTCCCGGTATCTGGACGCACGGCGACCTGACCTCCAAGACCGAGAACGGCGGATTCGTCATCCACGGGAGGTCCGATGCCACGTTGAATGTGGCCGGGGTCCGGATCGGTACCGGGGAGATCTACGGCGCGCTCGAACATGTCCCGGAGGTCATCGATGCGCTCGCATTCGGGCAGGTCTGGGAGGGCGACACCCGCATGGTCCTCTTGGTCGTGACCGCAGACGGATCCCTCGATGATGAGACCAGCGATCGCATCCGTCGAACACTTCGCGAGCGGGGCTCGCCCCGACACGTCCCGGCCGTCCTCGTTGCGGTCCCCGATCTGCCCAGAACGATGACCGGCAAACTCGCCGAGATCGCCGTCGCCGACATGGTCAACGGTCGACCCGTCCGCAATCGAGACGCTCTGGCGAACCCCGATGTCCTTGACACCATCGCGGCCCTGCCACAGTTACTGGTGTGACCGCAGCCCAAGCTCTTCTGCTCGACGTGGGTGTGGTGCTGTTCAAGTCGGCATGGGAGTGCGCCGACGACTTCGAAGACGCGCGGGGATTGCCGCGGGGCACGATCCCCGGTCGCGGACCTCTGGATCCGACCATGGCAGACCTCGCGTGGGCTCGGTATCAGGCCGATGAGATCACCGAACGTGACTACTGGATGGCCTACGCACAAGCCGCGGTGGACAACGGTGTCGACATCAGCGGATTCGACGGCTTTATGCAGGCAATCTTCCGCGACCCCGGCGTGGAGTCCATCCGTCCCGAGGCACTTGCGCTCATGGCCGAGTGCAAACTCGCCGGTCGTACCCTCGGCATTCTCAGCAATGAACTCATGTCCTTCCAGGGCCGCGACTGGGTCGAGGCGCAGGATTGGTACGCCGACTTCGCGGTGATCATCGACGCCTCGGAACTGGGCGTGCGCAAGCCAGACCCTCGTCCCTATGCGGCGGCGCTGGAATCCTTGGGGATGACTGCTGACGAGGTCGTCTTCATCGACGACAACCCGACGTACGTTGAGGCCGGTCAACGAGCAGGCATGCGCAGCATCTGGCTTGACGTGCTCAACCCCGCCGCGGCGTTCGAGGTAGCCGCGGTGGAACTCGGTCTGCGGTAGGCCCCGAGCGCTTCAGCGGTAGTTGACGAACTGGACGGGGAAGTCCAGATCGGCTTCCTTGACCATCGCGATGACCTCCTGGAGGTCGTCACGGCTGGAACTGCTCACGCGGAGCTCATCGCCCTGCACCTGCGTCTTGAGCTTCTTCGGCCCCTCATCGCGAATTAGTTTTGCGAGCTTCTTTGCTTGGTCCTGCGTGATGCCTTCCTTCAGTTGGCAGGTGATCTTGTGCACCTTGCCCGAGGAGCGAGGCTCGCCGGCATCGAGGACCTTCAGGCTGACGCCCCGTTTGACGAGTTTGTCCTTGAGGACGTCGAGGGCTGCGCGAACGCGATCGTCGGTCTCGGCCTCCAACTCGATAGTCATCTCGCCCTTGTACTCGACCTTGGCGCCGGTTCCTTTGAAGTCGAAGCGCTGGGCGAGTTCCTTTGCTGCCTGGTTCACCGCGTTGTCGACCTCGGCGCGATCGAGCTTGGAAACAATGTCAAAACTGTTGTCGGCCATGCCGACATTGTGGACCATGGGGCGATGGCGCAGCCCGAGGCCTTCCTGTTCGATCTCGATCGCACGCTGGTCGACCTGCAGTCCTACACCGACTACGCGGCCGCACTCAGCGATCTGACCGCCCTCGTGGGGAAGCAGGAAGGCGCTGACGTGCCCGCGGCCGACTGGGATGCCCCGACCCTCTCAGCCATGGCGATCCTCGTGGCGCTCGCCGGTGACGACCGTTGGGCAGCAGCCGATCGAGCCGTCGCGGCGCCCGCGGTAGCCCCGATAGATCAGTCCCTTGCGGTTGTAGGGCGCGATAGGTGGGCGCCCCCGGTGGGAAACACGCCACGAGCTGTGGTCACGCTCCTGCCCGAAGACGTTGCGCGTGCGGTTCTCGCTCACCACGGCGTCGATGTCGAGACGATCGTCGGTCGCCACGCGCAGATCCCCGCCAAGCCGTCGGGCGCCGGCCTGGTCGTCGCGGCGGAGCGTCTCGGTGTGCCGATCGACGCATGCGTGATGATCGGCGACTCCTCCTGGGATCACGCGGCGGCGGTGGATGCCGGAGCGGCGTTCATTGGCGTTCCGGTGAGTGGCAAGGCGTTCGCGGCCGATGTCCCGGTGGCGGATGGACTTCTGGCTGCCATCGCACAAGCCCGGGGCGGATAGGGCGGGCTCAAGTTCACGGCGTGCACACCCCGGCTAGCGCGGGGTCGATTGGCACTGACACGAGCGCGCTGGCTACCCTAGGCAGCCCTGGCAGGTTGCCCGAGCGGCCAATGGGAGCGGACTGTAAATCCGTCGCGAAAGCTACAGAGGTTCGAATCCTCTACCTGCCACGCGAGCCGGCCCCCGTCACATGTGGCGGGGGCCTTCGGCATGGTGGAACGGTCATGCTG
>JAYNIC010000245.1:0-3212 GCA_038108715.1 Candidatus Nanopelagicales bacterium
GAGTAGAGTTGAGACCCGAGTCGTTCCACGAGCCGACCATGCACATCGCGCTTGAATTGCTCGCGGGCGCCGAGGCGGTGCTCGATATTCGCTTCGACGCCGGCCACCTGGGCCGCACTCGCACCGGCTACCTGTCCGAGTCGCTCTGCGAGACCCATCTCAGGTCTTCCTACGCCAGAAGCGGCGCCGCTTGGCGGGAACGGGAGGGAGGCCGGCTTCGCTTCGCGCCAATGCAACGATCGCTTGACTCACTGGATGTCGTGGCATTTCCTCCACGATCGTGCCCCCGGTGTTGAGCGTCTCGGGCACATCTCGGCTCGAGGGCACCGCTGCCATGACAGCGATGCCCAGTACCTCTTCGACTTCCTCACGGGTCAGCCCAACGTCAGCGTTTGCGCGATTGAGCACCAGGTGCCACTTGGACCGGGGGTAGCCCAGCGCGTCCATCGTGTCCATAGCCAGCTTGATGTTCTTCAGAGACGGCAGGTCGAGGGTCGTCACGAGAACATACGAGTCAGCGATCTCGAAACATTGGAGCGAGACTTCCGTGAAGGACGGAGCCGAATCTAGGACGACGAATGCGTAGCTCTCTCGCAGCGTATTGACGATGTCGACGACCAACTCAGCTTTGACGAACTCCGCTTCCGCCGGCCGCCCTGGAGCGAGGAGAACGTCCACGCGATCGCGGTACGGCGTCATGAGGAGTTGCGCTGCTCTCTCATCGATCGTGCCCGCCATTTGCACGGCCTTGCTGATGGTGACCTGGCTACCCAACTTCAAGAACACCCCTACGTCACCGAAGTCGAGATCGAGGTCTACGAGCGCCACACGGCCGACATCGAGGTCTGCCAGCGCCATGGCGAGGTTTGTCGCGACCGTGGTCTTGCCACATCCCCCTTTGGCGCCGAACACCATGATCACCTTGCCGCGCGAGGTGTCCTGACCGCTGAGAGCACCTCTCACCTGACCGCTGATGGATCGTGATTGGCGGCAGGCGACCGTTATGGCCTCGACGTCGTCGGCTTGGACGACCTCGCGGATCCCTGAGCGAAGCGCCTCCCGCAGCACATCTGTCTCCACGCGTTCGCGCAAGAGGACGATGCCGAGAGCGGCGCGCTCCACTCGATAGCGCTGGGCGAGCGACGTCACGACGGCCATCGTGATGTCGGGCCCGACGACAACGAGGTCCTCTAGTGGATGTCCGTCGAGGTACCCGTGACGATCCTGAGCCGAGTGGACGAAATCGACTTGGCCCCCAAGGACGACCGAGTAGCGATCAGGGTCAGCGTCACGAGAGGTCAGGACGACGGTCATGGCTGACCCGCGGGCGTGTACACGGAATTGGCGGGGACCGTAGTGCCGTTGGACAGCAGGGACAGGTACACCTGCCCACCTTGGGCTGCATTTACGAGTTTCGTCGCCTCGTTGGGATCGACCGCCAAGGTCACCAGAAGCGCGCCGGTTTGCGGGTCCGTTGCGAAGATCCCACCGGCTTCGGTGATCCCAGCGACTGCGAGGACCTCCAGGGATGGGAAGACAACGCGTGTTTGCGTGACGGAGGAATCGCCCGCCTGTTTGGCGTTGCTGGCGAAGACGGCCACCAAATCTCCGGGGATCAAGAAGTCGCCGACACGTGGCGCAGCATCGAGGGCCAGTGACACCGCGACCTTGCCCTCGGGCACGTCGAGGAGTTTGGGGGCGTCCTGCGGCTCGGCGAAATCGCCCGTGAGGAGGATCTGGCCCGCCGCAAGGTCATCGGGCGTGACCATCCCGCGGTTGCCGTCATTCACCTCGAGCAGGACATTGCTGGGCGCGTATTCCTCAGGGAACTGCTGCCGCTCGATCAAGCCCTGCTGCTGCGCATCACCCAGCGTCGTACCGGCCGGGATTTCACCGCTCGAGACCAGGACGTCCATCATGGTGAAGCGGCCGATCGCCCGATCCTCGGCACCGCCGAGGTAGAGGTAGGTCAGCACACCGGCGGCGGCGGCCAGCAGCAACGCCAGCACGCTAAGCAAGATGACCCTCTTCATGGCTTCACGATACGTCTCATGGCAGGCTCACTACCGTCTGAACTCCGAAGTTGGGCTGGGTGGAATTCGGAGTTGTCACGATCTCCTGATACGGCACGACAGCGTTGACGTACTCATAGAACAAGCAGGGGCGCAGTGAGGAGCACCCGTTGGGCCAGGTGCCTGACCCGGCAAGCTGCCCATAACCGACCGAACAACCACCGGCAGCCGACTGGGTGCAGTACCCCAGGAAGTGCACGGCACCCAGGGAGCGCGCCACCACGGTGAGCGCCGAGTCGCGCCAGCCCATCGGGACGATCACCGTGCGCCCTGAGTCGATGTGTTGTGCCAATCGAGCCAGGAATGCGCCGGAGCAACCATCGGCAGCATTAGCGAATCGCGGATACACGGCCGGCACGGTGACCTGTGTCTCCACTGTGCAGTCGCCCGTCCCGAGATCGATCAGAAAGGGCATCTCAATTGGTCCGGCCCCAGCGCCGAAGATGCCCAGGGCCTGACTCTCCGTGCTCCCGGTAGCGCTGTAGACAGTCACACTGCAACTGGTGTCGAGGACCGTACCCACTCCCAATTGAACCTTCGTGCTGCCCCCAATACTGAACTCACAGGGGGGCAGGGCAAGGCCCAGTGAGACGTTGGCGTAGTCGACTTTGCCCCACCGATCCTGCGCGCACGACCACAGGGTCACGCCATCGCCATCTGAGGCGTCGCCGTCCAGTAAGTCAGTGAACGGGGTGAGGAGCACGTCACCGGAACCTGTCTGCGTCTTTGTGGTCACCCGCACATAGGCGGTTCCGGACGGGTCCGTGGCGCAATCCATGGGACGCGCACTCAAGCCAGCACAGCCGCCAAGCGTGGATCCACAGACTTCCTCGAGGCCGGTGGCCCCGTCGGAAGAGTTGGCGTTGACTATCCCCTGGGCAAATGTGGTGGCATTGGCCGTGCTGGCACAGGCGGCGGCATTGAGCGCGCACTCATAGGCGAGCCCTTCGGCCGCCGCGTCGGCGCCCACCTGGACGGTCCGAGATTCCAAGTAGACACGTCCCATGTCGACAGTGAGGGCGAGCAGTCCCACCAGCGCTCCGGTGCCCAGGAGGACAGCCATCAGGACGCCGATCGCCCCGCGATCGCGTGAACTTCCCGTGGACGCTATGACGTCGGCAGGCATAGCCACTCCGACGT
>JAYNIC010000246.1:0-288 GCA_038108715.1 Candidatus Nanopelagicales bacterium
CGTGAGGTGGCGCCGACGTTCTACCAGCGCGGTGAGGATGGCCTGCCCCATCGCTGGATCGAGCGAGTCCGGCACACCTTGCAGACACTCGGCCCCAAGGTCCTGGCCAGCCGGATGGTGAGCGAATACGTGACTCGCCTATACACGCCCGCCGCCCAGGGCACGCGGGCATTCACAGCAGACGACTTCGCCCTGGGTCGGAGCCTTGCTGCTTGGAAGGCACGCGTGCGTGCGTCATGGGACCAGGTGGCGGTGGAACACGTCGAATCGACCGGCGTGGGTGACGCG